>JAHITE010000050.1 GCA_018817585.1 Candidatus Omnitrophota bacterium | reverse complement strand
TAATAAATCAGACAAAGATCAACTCATTCCATATCAATTAGTTACATCAACAGGCATTATGGATGCTGAAGGTATTGCCAGTAGATTTCGCAATATTTTGATGATCCTTAATAATCAGAAAAACTTTAAGAAAAACCCTAGCGCGATCAAGGAAAGAAAAATGATCGAAGGTGATGTAAAACTGGGCGGTTTGGTTACGCGTTATTTTGCTTTAATTACCACGCCATTAACCGGAGTTGATTATTTTTATACTTATAATCAGCAATCAGGCAATGTTTTGGGTATGGGCTTAAATAATCTGCTTGTTCCGGCAGGGCAAACAATCAGGCATAAGTATGTTTTATATGCAGGAATAAATGGGCATGATGATATGGCTGCCTTAAATCTTGGCATTGAAGAGGTAAGAGGAAAAGGTATTTTTACTGGATTTTCAGATTTACTTTTATTATTGATGCGCTGGATGTTTATTGTGTTTAAAAACTATGGATTAGCTGTGATTGCTTTAGCGATCACGATTAATTTGGTGCTGTATCCGCTTACATTTAAAAGTCTTAAGTCAATGAAGGAAATGCAGGCGCTGCAGCCGATTGTGGAAAAATTGCGGGATCAGTATAAAGATAAGCCGGAAAAATTAAATAAAGAAATAATGGAAGTATATAAAAAACATAAAGTTAATCCAGCAGGCGGCTGTTTGCCAATGTTATTGCAAATGCCGGTATTTTTCTCTTTATATGGAGTTTTGATGCGGGCGATTGAGCTTAGGGGCGCTAATTTTCTCTGGATCAAGGATTTGGCGGCGCCTGATAGTTTTATAACTTTTTCCCACAAATTACCGTTAATTGGAACCAGTTTAAACCTTTTACCATTAATTATGGTTGTCTTATCGTTTTTACAACAAAAAATGACCAATCCTGGCCAAGGGGGTAATGATCAGCAAAAAGCAATGGCAATGATGATGCCAATATTCCTGGGGTTTATTTTTTATAATTTTCCAGCCGGCCTTGTACTTTATTTTTTAACAAATTCGATTTTTTCTTTTGTTGTTCAAACAAAGATATCTCAGAAATTTGATAAAACTGCAAGTGCTTAAGCGAGGAGTAAAAGTGGAAGGCATAAAATGTCAGCAAAAAACAAAGATTCTGAGATGATTAGGGAGTATGAGGCAAATACAGTGGAAGAGGCAATTAAGCTGGCTTTAGCTGATTTAGGCTTACCTAAAAAAAATATTAAAATCCAAATCCTCACAGAGGGGCATCGCGGTTTATTTGGTATGGAAGGAGCAAAGAAAGCAAAGATCAGAGTATCTATCCTGTCTAAAAAAAAGCCGAATAATATCAAATAATGTTCCACGTGGAACAATGCCCCGAAGGACGAGGGATGATCGCCTGCCGAAAAGCGGCGAGGCTAGGACGAAGGACGAAAATAAATTCCGAACTTCTAATTATTAAATAGATTTAAATGATTAAAACAGAAAAGCAGTTGCAAGACACAAGACATAAAGAAAGAATATATAATAGTAGGGCCACGTTGTGACGTGGCCGATGTTTATAAAGTGACAAGTTTGAAAAGGGATAGAATAATTATTTTGGCGGGTTTGAAGCCTAATTTTGATAGGACTGGCAAAATCAGAGATTCATCCTCGGAGCCTTACAGGAAGTAAGGCGTGAATGAGCCAAAATGATTGATTCTAGACCGCCACACACAGGATGTATACGCAATACTGAAAGCCAACCACTAATTCTATGCAATTAATTAATTTCTCCAAAAAATATGATGTTATTGTTGTTGGCGCTGGGCATGCTGGCTGCGAAGCTGCTTTAGCAGCCAGCCGTATGGGCGCCAATACTTTACTGGCAACAATTAATATTGATACAGTCGGTCAAATGTCCTGTAATCCAGCTTTTGGCGGGCCAGGAAAAGGGCACTTAGCTCGCGAAATCGGGGCTTTGGGCGGAGCTATGGCACAGGCTATTGACTATGCGGGTATTCAGTTTAGAATGCTTAATACAAAGAAGGGGCCGGCTGTCTGGGCGCCTAGGGCGCAGGCAGATAAAAGAAAGTATCATAATATTATGCGGATGCTGATTGAGCGCCAGGAGCATCTGGATTTAATGCAATTAATGGTGGCTGGTTTGGTTATTGAGAAAGATAAGGTTAAGGGGATTATTACAAGTTCAAATTTAAAAATTTTGGCAAAAACAGTAATAATCACTGCTGGAACTTTTTTAAATGGTTTGATTCATATTGGTGATACTAGTTTTTCCGGAGGCAGGCTGGGTGAGTTTGCTTCAATTGCATTGCCGCGGGATATGCATAATCTTGGGTTTGCTATGGGCAGGCTGAAAACCGGTACTCCGGCCAGGCTGCATGTGGATACAATTGATTTTTCTTGTTTTGAAAAACAGGCGGGAGATAAAAAGCCAACTGGTTTTGCTTATAATGCTCCATTGGCTAAAATAAAGCAAATTTGTTGTTATCTGGGTTATACAAATAAAAAAACACATAAATTAATTCAGGACAATTTACACCGTTCTCCTTTATATGGAGGAAAGATTAAGGGCACTGGTGTACGCTATTGTCCATCAATAGAGGATAAAATTGTCCGCTTTCCCCAAAAAGACAGGCATCAGATTTTTCTTGAGCCAGAGGGGTTGGATAGTTGCGAAGTATATGTTAATGGCTTATCCACAAGTCTTCCTCAGGATGTGCAAATTAAAATGCTTAAAACCATTAAGGGGTTGGAAAATGCCCAGATAATGCGTTTTGGCTATGGCATAGAGTATGATTATGCTGATCCCACTCAACTGTACGCGACTTTGGAAACAAAGAAAATTAAAAACCTTTATTTTGCTGGACAGATCAATGGGACAACTGGATATGAAGAAGCAGCTTGTCAGGGGTTGATTGCTGGAATTAACGCGGTGCTTAAAATCCAGAAAAAATCCGCGTATATTCTTGATCGAACTCAGGCCTATATTGGTGTGCTGATTGATGATCTAGTAACTAAAGGTACTCAGGAACCATATAGATTGTTTACTTCCCGGGTAGAGCATAGATTAGTATTAAGACAGGATAACGCGGATTTACGTTTATCTGAGGATGCTTTTAGATTTGGCTTGATTTCAAAAATAAATATTGATACAATAAGAGCAAAGAAAAAAATTATTGCTCAGGAAATTGAAAAATTGCACAATTTAAAGCAGGGGCCAAGCTCTTTGGCGAAAATTCTTCGCCAGCCAGGTATGACGCATAAAAAACTGGGAAAATTAGACAAAAGAGTCAGTGTTTTAGCAATTGATATTGCTAATCAAGTTGAAATCGAAATTAAATACGCCGGCTATATTGAGCGAGAGCAGGCTTTGATTCAGCGCTTGCAAAAATTAGAAGACCGGCCAATTCCCATTGATTTTAATTATAAAAATATTGCGGGATTAAAAAAAGAATCATTGGAAAAGTTACAGCAAATCAAGCCGCGATCAGTTGGTCAGGCAATGCGCATATCAGGCATGCCGTCGTCAGACATTGCTTTGCTGTTACTAAGAATGGATCAGGGGAAATAAATTAATGATTCCGAAAGTGTTTGCTTGGCCGCAGCCATTTCGGACTAAATTCGTGCTGGCTGACTTGACGTCGCTAAAAACGCTCCGTAAGTCAGGCACTCATTTAATTGTTCCACGTGGAACAATGCCCGAAGGATGACCCTCCTTCGCCAAGGCTATGGAGGGCAGATGGACGATCGCTGTGCTAGGCCGAAGGACGAAAAAGCACAAAGCAGAAGACGTGAAGAAAGAACATATAATAGTAGGGCCACGGCTTGACGTGGCCGATGTTAATAAAGACACAATGTAGGGACTTGCCTCGGCCCGTAATAATATATTATTAAAATTAGCACGACGCAATACGGTTTGGATTTTTGACTTAGGATTTGGCGTTTTTACGCAATATCAGGAGGGATGATATGTCTACACAGGAAGGAAGGTTTGTGCGCAGGAATTATTTTGTGCGTAAAGGTTTTCAATTGCGATTTAGTTTACTTGTTTTTATTACCACGCTAGTAATTGCTGTTATCGCAGTGTGGACAACTTATACAACAACCTGGGAGGAAATATCTAGTCAGGTTAAGAATCAGCAGTTTTATAATAAAATCAATAATGTTTATACTAATGTTCCGGATAATAATAACGCGGCAATGATTAATTCAATTATTATTGTTGAGTTCGCGGATATTTTTGACCGGGTATCTGGTGTTTTATTGCTGCGCATCATGATTGGCGCTTTTGTTTTATTTATTTTAAGTATTTTTGCTTCACATAAAATTGCCGGGCCATTGTCGCGCATGGAAAATGCGGCACGCTCTTTGGAGTTAGGGGATCTAAGTGTTGGCATTGGGAACTTAAGGCCAGGTGATGAGTTGGATGATCTGGCCAAAGCTCTGGAAGGAGCAATTGTCAAACTGCGCGGACTTATGGTGAGATATCGCGAAATGGCTAACAGGCTAACTGAGCTGGCTAATGAAATCACATTATATCAGGCTGGCGGCAAAAGCGCTAGCGAAGAGTCTTCGAAATTGATTAAAGAGTTGGAAGTTGTTAGCAATCAACTTGTTACGGAAATGAGCTATTTTAATACTAAAAAGCTGGAAATTGAAGATAAGCAATCCGCGATTAATACCGGCAAGATCGCGCATTATTAAAATCTAAGTGTTGAGGTTAAGAGTCGGGGGCGGGTATAAAATTATGGGAAAAATAATTGCTTTATGTAATCAAAAAGGCGGGGTAGGTAAAACAACCAGCGCGATTAATATCAGTGCTTATTTTGCTTTGATGAAAAAAAGAACCTTGTTGATTGACGCGGATCCTCAGGCCAATGCCACCAGTGGCCTGGGTTTGGATAAAAAGTCAGCGCAAAAAGGCACATATGAGCTATTAATGGGCTTAGCCAGTGATCAGGAGGTTTTGGTTAGGGGGCCGCTTAGTAATTTAGATGTAATCCAATCCAGTGTTGCTTTGGTTGGAGCGGAAATAGAGTTAGTGGGTATGACTTCCCGGGAATTTAAATTAAGAGACAAATTACAGCGCTTAAGGGAGGAATATGATTATATTTTTATTGATTGTCCTCCGTCTCTGGGTTTGCTGACCTTAAATTGTTTAGTGGCCGCGGACAGTGTAATAATTCCTTTGCAATGCGAATATTATGCTTTGGAGGGACTTAGCCAGTTGATGGATACTGTTGGGCTGGTAAAGCAGGCTTTAAATAGTAAGCTGTACTTAGAAGGGGTTATTTTAACAATGGCTGATTTTAGAACCAGGCTGACTGGCGAAGTGATTAAGGAAGTGCAAGGGTTTTTTAAAGACAGAGTCTATAAAACAATTATTCCCCGCAGTATACGTCTAAGTGAAGCTCCGGGTTTTGGCAAGCCGATAATGCTGTATGATAAACTATCAGTGGGCGCGCAGCGCTATAAAGTTCTAGCCAAGGAAATTTTAAGCAAACAAGCGCATTTGGAAGCAAAAACAGACAAAGCTGTTATTGTTGATGAACTGGCTTTGGAAAATGAAAACATCGGACTTGAAACACAACTGCACCGCGCTTTAACCCAGGCTGAATTTACGGAACAGGATATTGATCAAGCGTCGGTGGGTAATGCTGAAGACCAGCTTTAATTATAATTTTAGCCAACAGAATGGAGGAATCATTCATGGATAGAAAGGTTCTAGGAAAAGGTTTAGGGGCATTAATTTCTCCTGAGCCGGAAGTGTCGAGCAATGATCTTTTAATGCTTGATCCGGAAATTATCAGCGCTAACCGCTATCAGCCGCGTCTGCACTTTCGCGAAGAAAAGCTGCGGGAGCTGGTTGATTCAATTAAAGAAAAAGGGATTGTTCAGCCTTTAATTGTGCGTAGACACTCAGATAAATCATATGAATTAATCGCCGGAGAAAGACGCTTAAGAGCAGCCAAAGAATTGGGTTTAGAGCAAGTTCCGGTTGTGGTAAAGCAGGTTAATGATCAGGAAATGCTGGAATTATCAATTATTGAAAATATTCAAAGAGATGATTTGAATCCGATCGAAGAAGCAAAGGCTTATGAAGCGCTGATTAAGGATTTTGGCTTTACTCAAGAACAGGTAGCGCGCTCAGTGGCTAAAAGCCGGGCAACAGTGGCGAATACGCTCAGGCTTTTAACTTTGCCTAAAATCATTAAAGACGCTTTATTTAAAGAGCAGATATCTATGGGCCATGCTAAAGCGATTTTAAGTTTAAGTGAAATAGCCCGGCAGCTGGAATTATTAAGCCTGATTCTTAAAAAAGGCTTGTCTGTTCGGGAAGCTGAGCAGTTTTGCGCGATGAAAAAAATCGTTAAAGGCAAAGTCTCGGTAAATAAGGACGAGCATGTGGTTAATCTTGAAGAAGAATTGCGTCAGATTTTTGGCACAAAGGTTAACTTGTTTCATGGTAAAAAACGCGGGAAAATTCAGATTGAATATTATTCTCTGGATGATTTGGACCGGGTGCTTAAATTGATCAGGGGGCATTGAATAGCACGAAAATAATTAAATGTAACACTAAAAATAAAAAGGAGAGAGAGAATATGAAGGAGCAGACATTAATTTTAATCAAGCCGGACGGACTGGTTAAATCTTTAACCGGCAATATTTTAACCAGACTTTCGGAAACTAAACTCGAGATTGCCGCGGCAAAAATGGTTTGCGTTTCCCCGGAATTAGCCACTGAGCATTATAAGCATTTAAAAGATCAGCCATTTTTTGGCGAGCTGATAACTTATTTACAGGGGCAATTGCATGGCAGATACAAGGTTTTAGCCTTGGTTTATTGGGGTGAAGACGCGATTGGCAAGGTCCGGGCTTTGGCTGGAGCAACTAATCCAGAAGAAGCTGAGCCAACATCAATTCGAGGTTCTTATGGCCGAATTACTTCAAAAGGGGTATATGAGAATGTGATCCATGCCTCATCTAATGCTGAAGAAGCCGAAAGAGAAATTAAGTTATGGTTTCAGCCCAGCGAAATTATTCTTGATGCTTATCCTGTTAAAACAATCACACAAACTAGTGTCCAGCAAAAGGTTTGGGCCTAACAGTTAACAGCTGATTTGCTTTAAGCCTAAGGAATGTGGTATACTTAATTAAAAGATGATTTAAAAACTATTTAATTGAGGCCTGATAAAATATTTGCAATTATAAGGCGGAGTTTGTTTATGATTTGTTTTTTAAAAAAACAATCAGGATTTTCTTTGGTTGAGCTTATGGTGGTTTGTGTGCTTATTTCTGTTTTGCTGGGAATAGCTATTCCTGCTTATTTGAATGTAAGAAATAATGCGGATAAGCAAAAAGGGATTTTTAATCTGTACGCGATTAATAAAGCGCAAAAACAGTTTTATTTTGACCAGGAGCCGCAAACTTATACTGCTTTGCTGACTGATTTGAGCCCGGCGTATGGAACTATTAGTATTGACGATGGAACCTGGACCTATTCACTTGTTGCTACAGGGCCTACATATACGGCTACAGCCGCGCATATGCTGCCTGACGGAACACCTGATGGCAATTCGATAAGCATAGATCAAGATGGTTCCATTGATGAAACCAACTGGTGATTAATCTATCTGGTAAGTCGTGAATCCCTGCACAAAAATATCTGCTTTAGTTGTTTTATCCTGCACTTTTGCTTTAATTATTCCATATGGATCAATAAAACAGGAAATTCCGGTATTGGCACTGCGCGTAAACCAGCAACGGTTTTCAATTGCCCGAAAAACACTGATTGCCGTATGTTGTAAAGGTTCTGTGCTGTGTTTAAACCAGGCTTCATTAGTCACTGTGACCATAAAATCAGCGCCTTGTTGTTTAAATTTTCTGACCAATTGGGGAAATGTGTCCTCAAAACAGATTAATACTCCAAAATTAACTTCTTGGTTTTGCTGATTAAAAATCTGGAACAGTGTATGGTTTTTACCCGCGGAAAAATCAGCAATCGGTGAGTTTTTTAAAAAACCAAAAATATTTTTGTAAGGAATATATTCGCCAAAAGGCACTAGATGCAGTTTATCATGATAGCGTTTTAAATTTCCTTGAGCGCCAAATAAAAACACGGAATTATAATATTGTTTACTTAAATAATCTTCCCGCGGGCTGCCGATCAGCAGATGGGTCTTTGCTTGCCGGGCAATATCAATGACCTGATTGTATAATCGCGGCTCATCTAATATATAGCCAGGCACAGCGGTTTCCGGCCAGACAATTAAATCAGGGTTGTCTTTGCCGGCCAAAACACTAAGCTGCTGTAATTGATTCATATTGGCAGACGCGTAATCAGAATCCCATTTTTTCTCCTGCTCGATATTCGGCTGAATCATGCTTAGCTTGCAGCTGGGCTGGGAAAAGGGTTTTGTATTGAGAATTGTCCAGCCATAGGTATAGATGCTTACTAGGTATAAAATAGGTATATAGACATATACTGGAATCTTATTGCCATGTTTTCGCTGATCAAGTATCTGGAATAAAATAAAATTAATCAGAACAATAGCAAAGCTAATGCCCCAGACCCCTAATTTATCCGCGGATTGAATTAAAGCAATGTTTTCAAACTGAGAATAACCAAGCATGCCCCAAAAAAAACCGCCAAACAAAACTCCGCGCAAGCGTTCGATTAATATCCAGAGCGCCGGGCCGATAATTAAACTGCTCCAGTGGCTGGGCTCGGGCAGAAAAACACTCCATAATGAGAATTCTAAGGCAAGATATAAGCAGAGAATCAGCAGGCCAAACAGGCTGACATGAACCAGCCAGTATATTAAACCAAGAAAAAACATAAAGCCAAATAAAAAACTAAGCAGCAGTTTTTGCTTCCAGGGCTTATTGTTTATTGCTGTTAAAAAAGGCAATAAACCAAACCAGGCCAGGATGCCTAAATAATGGCCGAGAAAACTGAGATTAATCAGAATCGCGGAAAGCAGCAGACAGAGAATGTTAAAAAAAGAAAACCAAGGCGCGGTTTTGGTTGATTTGGATTTACGCCTTGGTTTTCTTAAATTTTTCCTGGTCATATTTAATTATTTCCCACAGCATTTTTTAAATTTTTTCCCACTGCCGCAAGAGCAGGGATCATTCCGGCCGATTTTATCATCTGGCCGGGTGTAGGGAGTTGCTGGTTCAGCATGTTCTGGCGGTGCTGATACCGGGGCTTGTCCGGGCGCGGCAAACAGAGCAGTACTTGGATGCGAATAAGAAACCGGAACGCTTTCAAACACACCGGTATGAGCTTGCTCGCGAACCATGGTGACTTTAAATACAAACTCCAGAGTTTCTTCTTTAATCCGGCTGATCATGTCGGAAAATAACATATAGCCTTCATGCTGATATTCAATTAAAGGATCTTTTTGGCCAAAAGCGCGCAAGCCGATTCCTTCGCGTAAAGTATCCATGGCATGCAGATGGTCTTTCCACTGAGTATCCAGAATATGTAAACATAATGAGCGTTCAAAATCCGCTCGGTGCCCAGGGTCAATTGTGCTGGTTTTTTGCTCATAAGCCAGGATTAAAGTTTGTTTAAGCGCTGATCCCAGATCATCATGATTATCCGCGGAAAAAGCAATGCCGAATTTAGTCCTAACCCAATCTTCCAGACCGGAAGTGTTCCAGTCTCCGGGATGAGTTTTTTCCGGTAAATATTGCGCGATCGCTTCATCACTGACTTCATCAATTAATTCTAAAACATAAGTATTTATTTGCTCCTGATTGAGCAAATAAGCGCGCTGCTCATAAATAATTTCTCTTTGTTTGCTTAAGACATCGCCATATTTAAGCAATTGTTTACGAATGTCAAAGTTATGGCCTTCAACTCTTTTTTGGGCGATTTCAATTGATTTGCTGATCATTGGATGTTCAATCGGCATATTTTCTTCCCATTGAACAAAATTCATAAACCGGGTGATTCGGTCAGAAGCAAAAATCCGCATTAAATCATCTTCTAAAGACAGATAAAACCGGCTTGATCCAGGATCGCCTTGGCGTCCGGCGCGTCCGCGCAGCTGATTATCAATTCTCCGCGATTCATGCCGCTCTGTTCCAATAATATGCAATCCGCCAAGTTGAATTACTTCTTCATGCTCGTTGGCAATTTCCTGTTTTACGCTTTTTAACGCGATTTCTTTTTGCTCTTTGGTTGCCAGTTCAGGATCAATGCCTTTTTTTTGCAATAACTCAGCAGCAAAAAATTCGGCATTACCGCCTAAAAGAATATCAGTTCCCCGCCCAGCCATATTTGTCGCAATGGTTACCCGGCCTTTACGTCCAGCCTGGGCAATGATCGGAGCTTCTTGCTCATGCATCTTGGCATTAAGCACTTGATGCCTGATATTTTTCCGCTTTAAAAGATTGCTGATATGTTCGGAATTTTCAATCGAGATTGTACCAACTAAAACCGGGCGGCCTTGTTCGTGTACCCCGGCGATTTCTTCAATAACCGCGTTGAATTTTTCTTTAGCAGTTTTGTAAATAATATCTGCTTGATTAATCCGGGTTAAAACCCGATTAGTTGGAATCATTACCACATCCAGTTTGTAAATATGCTGGAATTCCGCTTCTTCAGTCATCGCGGTTCCGGTCATTCCCGCCAGTTTATTATACATTCGGAAATAATTTTGAAAAGTAATGGTTGCCAGAGTTTGATTTTCCCGCTCAATTTTTAAGCCTTCTTTGGCTTCAATCGCCTGATGCAGTCCATCGCTCCAGCGGCGGCCAGGCATTAATCTGCCGGTAAAATCATCAACAATAATTACCTGTCCTTCTTTAACCACATAATGCACATCGCGGCGAAACAAAGGGGAATGGGCTTTGAGCGCCTGATCAACATGATGTTTAAGCTCCATGGTTTCCAGGCTGCTGAGATTGTCTACCCCCAGCATTTTGGAAACTTTGGCTTCACCATCTTCGGTCAGATAAACCGTATTGCCTTTTTCATCAACAATAAAATCTCCGGTCTCTTCTTTGGTTTCTTCATTTTTCTCTCCGCGTTCTAAGCGGGGAATGATTTTATCAATCTTATAATATTTATCAGTGGAAGCTTCGGCTGGTCCGGAGATAATTAAAGGCGTTCTTGCCTCATCAATTAAAATACTGTCAACTTCATCAACAATCGCGAAATTCAGTTCTCTTTGCACCAGATCGCTTTTATCCATAACCATATTAGAACGCAGATAATCAAAACCAAATTCATTGTTTGTTCCATAAGTAATATCGCAGCGATATGCCTGCTGCCGGGAAATTGGTTTTAAATGCGCCATACGTTCATCGCGCGCTGAGGGATCATTGTGATTAGGCTCATAGGTTACGGAAAAATCATGGGCAATTGAAGCACAGGATAAACCGAGGAAATGATATATCGGCCCCATCCAGCCGCAGTCTCTTTGCGCCAGATAATCATTAACAGTTACTAAATGTACGCCTTTATTACAGATCGCGTTAAGATATACTGCCAGAGTCGCGGCCAAGGTTTTTCCTTCACCAGTGGTCATTTCCGCTATTTTGCCTTCATGTAAAACAATACCGCCAATCAGCTGTACATCAAAATGGCGCATATTAATTGTTCGCCAGGCAGCTTCCCGGCAGACAGCAAAAGCTTCTGGTAAAATCAAATCCAGTGCTTGTTTTTCAGAGAGGGCCAATTCTTTTTGATCATCAGGCTTGCCGCAGTTCTGTTTGATATAATCCTGAATTTTCTGACGAAACTCAGCTGTTTTGGCTTTAAGTTGTTCATCAGAAAGCGGTTTAATTCGCGGTTCTAAAGCATTTACTTGCTCTACGATCGGAGCAACGCGCTTGAGTTCTTTTTCATTGTGATTGCCGAAAATTTTTTCTTTGATAAATTTAAACATATGAAATCCGTCTTTCCAATATTTTAATTAATTAAAATTAGCGATTATTAGTTTACAATGCGCAGTATTGAGGTTTTATTATACGGCAAGAGCTAAAAAATGGCAAGAGTCTTTATTCTCTCAGTAAAACAGAATAAAAATAGGATTAGTTGATTGTATTGCGCGGCTAAAAACTACCAAGTACCAGGATCAGTATAGGGATAACCTCCGCCCCAAACCCCGAGTTCATTAATCGTCAGGGTGTCATTACCAGCTGCCGCATGCGGCCCGCTTAGCCGGGTTGCGGTTAACACCACAGTTGTTAAACCAACAACAGGCATGGTTGTATTAAAATCCCAGTCAGGGGTGTCGCTAAAATTTGCTCCTACTTGAGTTTCCAAATCTGAAATTAAAGTGGTGAAAACAGCATTTTCCCTAAACCAATCTAATTCAGCATTGCGCAGGCTGGATAATACAGTCATGCCTTGCGAGCATTTAGCTGTTTCTATGGAGTGATTAAATTTGGGGATAGCAATCCCTGCTAATATCCCAATAATGATAACCACAATCATGATCTCTACCATCGTGAAGCCAAAACTTTTCAATACTCTCATCTTGCCCCCTTTAAGAATATTATGATAATAACAGTTTTTTAGTTAAAATAAAATTAAAAATTTCCGGGATCAGTATAGGGATATGTTCCGGCCCAAACATAATCCTGATCCAGAAGAATTGTAGTATTGCCATCAGTCTGATGCGGCCCTCTGAGTCTGGTGCTGGTAAGCAAAAAGCCTGTTCCCATAGCGCCAGTAGGCGCGGCCACATAAGCCCAATCAGCATTATTTACGATAGATATTCCGGATTGCGCGTTTATTGCCGCAACGCTTAATCCAGCAAATGTATCATTTTCCGCGTAAAAATCAAAAGCACCATCGGACAATGTTTTTAAAGTGTTAGTTGCTTGCTGGCATTTGGCAATTTCCGTTGAACGAAAATAACTTGGTAAGCCCACGGCAAGAAGAATTGCAATAATCGCGCACACTACAACGATTTCAACAAGTGTAAACCCAGTATTTTTATGCATAAGCAAACTTTTTTTGCTGGTTAAATAATAAATAATAAGCTCTTCTTATAATAATAAGTATACCTTTATTGAGAGAATAAAGCAAGGCTAACTGTAAAAAACACAGACACTTCAGTCAAAAGGCAAATGCCAGCAGGGTTTTTACTGTATCTTCTGTTTGCGGCAGGATAAAGCGAGAATTTCCCGCCAGACAATTTGAGCAAAAGTAAAACTTTTAACAGTGAAAAATCGCGCTTTGTTATTAACCGGGTTTTTGTTATAATAATATAAAGCTTAAACCATTAGCAGCCGAGCGTTTTTAGAAAACCAAAGGTAAAGATTGAAAAAAATCAGGATCTTACATATTATCACAAATCTTGCTTTAGGCGGAGCGCAAAAGAATGCTCTATATATAAGCGCTAATTTAAATCCGGAAAAATACGAAAAATATTTTATTAGCGCGCCTTCCGGGTTTTTATATGATGATATTGCTGCTCAAAACAAATCAATCAATTTTCAGTTTCTAAAATGTTTAAAACGCAGAATTTCTCCGATACAAGATGTCCGCGCTTTTTTTTTTCTTGCGCGCTATTTAAAACAAAACAAAATTTCAATTGTCCATACTCATAGTTCGAAAGCCGGAATTATTGGCCGCTGGGCAGCGAAATTTGCCCAAGTGCCGATTATTATCCACTCGGTGCATGGCTGGAGTTTTAATGATTATCTTGCTTGGCCAGTTAAAGCCGGATATGTGCTATTAGAGCGTTTGACTGCGCTGGTGACAACAAGGTTTATTGCGGTATCAGAAAATGATATTAATAAAGGTTTGGCTAATAAAATAGGCACTGCTGAAAAATACGCGCTGATCCGCTATGGAATTGAAATAAATAAATTCGATCAAGCTGCCAGCCAAATACCCAGCCGGGAAAAACCGCGGGTGGGGATGATTGCTTGTCTAAAACCGCAAAAAAAACCGCTGGATTTTATAAAAGCAGCGGCAATTATTAGCCAAAAAAATAAAAACATAGAATTTATCTGTATTGGCGACGGGGTGTTAAGGCCGAAGCTGGCCAAGGAAATCCAGCGTAATAACTTAAATGAGCAAGTAAAAATTTTGGGGTGGCGTGCTGATATTCCGGAACTGCTTGCTGGAATTAATATGCTTGTGCTTAGCTCGCTTTGGGAAGGCTTGCCCATCGCGATTTTGGAAGCAATGGCCGCGGCGCGGCCGGTTATTGCTTATGATACTGATGGAATAATCGAGGCGGTGCAGCATGGCCAGACCGGATATCTGGTTGCCCAAGGTGATTTTATTGGTTTGGCTGAGCAGATCCAGAAGCTTTTAGATAATCCGCGATTAGCTAATACTCTAGGGCAGGCAGGGCGTAAATTTTTGCAAGAATCGGTTTTTAGCGCAGAGAGGATGATGCAATCCATGGAAAAGCTGTATGCGCACTTATTAATTGCTAATGGTATCTCCGGCAAGCAAGAAAAAGATGCTAGATAAACTTTACGCTCAGTTATAAATTTTCTTACGGTAAACTTACTGCTTAAGGCCAGAGGCCGTTAACTACCCCATTCACAGTCACTACCGCATTTTCATCAATGGTAATAGTATGGTTGTCATAATCAGGGCGTTGAGGAATAGTCCGGGTGGCTACAGCTGTAAATGTACTAGGACTAACATTGGCTAAGCTATATTTCCAGTCTCCGTCGTTTATTACAAAACTAGAGTAGGTTTGCAGCAAGACCAAGTTATTGGTATAGGCAGCAAACGAAGAAGCATAAAGTATTTCAGCTGAGCGGATAAGATTAAGCGTTTCCAAGGCTTTGGATCCACGCGCTTTTTCCCCATGTGTAAAATACGCGGGAATAGCTATGGCTGCCAGCACTGCTATAATCAAAATGCTGACCATAAGCTCCATTATGGTAAAAGCTTTCACTCTAGAGGTATTTTTTCGCATATTTATATTATATAGGACAAGTAAGCTAAAAATCAAGACTTTATTCCTTTGGCCGAAAACCGGCATAGATAATCTCTTGACAATCGCTTAAAACAGCGATATACTTGCTAAAGTAAATAGTTAACTTAGTTAATAATTAATTTGGGAAACAAAATGAAACAGCAGTCGATAGATGAATATGTAGAGCAGGTTGTGCGGGTTTTGCCTCAGGTAATCCGCTGGTTCCATGTGAATCGGGCTAATGCTTTAACTCGGGCGCAGCTTAATCCAGCGCAGTTTTATGTGCTGGATATTATTTCAGAGCTTGGGGAGCAGAAAATGAGTCAGCTGTCCAGGAAGTTATCGGTAAGTTTACCGGCAGTAACCCGCATCGTGGATAAACTTTTTGCTGAAAAAATGGTGGAGCGGATTCCTGGAGAAAAAGACCGGAGAGTGATTGAAATTAAGATCACGCTAAAAGGTAAAAAAATTGTCGCGGAATTCCGCAAGCAAAGACAGCAGGCCTTTAAGGATATTTTTAGTAAGCTGTGCGAAAAAGACAGGCAGGATTATTTGCGGATACTGCGGACACTGAATGAGGTGACATTGCAAACAGAAGGATGATTAATTGTGGGGAAAAATATATTAAAAAAAACATGCGTGGGACTGCTGTTTACGGGAATTATCGTTAATGCCTGGGTAAATGATTCTTGGGCAACTGAGAAAACCGTCGAGAGTAAAGGTCAGGATAAGATTAGTCTGTCTTTGGAAGATATAAGCCGGATCGGCCTGGAAAATAATTTGGATATCCAAATTGCCAAGTATGACGCTTATATTAAAAGAACGGGCCTTGAGGATAGCCAGTCTGTTTTTGATATATTTTTAAACGGCCAGGCATTTTATTTAAATGATCAGCAAAACTCAGACAGCTCTTTAGCGGGTACTAAAAATATAAGTAATAATTACAGTCTGGGTCTGAGCAAAACCATCCCCACCGGGACTAAGCTGGGGGTCGAAGTTGCTGATGCGCGCAGCGCGAGTAATTCAACCTTCAGTTCGATAAATCCGAATCATGAAGCAAATGTTAAGTTTACTTTAAATCAGCCCTTGGGCAGTAATTTTTTTGGGATGCTTGACCGCGGTCAGATAAAATTGAGCAGACTGGATATTGATAATAGCGATTTTAGCGTATTGGAGAGAATTGAAAAATCTTTGGCTGATCTGCAAAAAACTTATTGGCAGTTGGCGTTGCGCTTGGAAGAATTAAATATCGCGCGGCAAATGCTGGAACGCTCGAAAAAACTGTACGAGGTTTTCGCGCGGCGCAATAAATTAGGATTAGTAGAAGACGCGGAATTGTTTGCTTTGGAAGCTAATTTAATCCAAAATAATATTGATATTACGATTGCCCAGCAGCAATTGCGGATCGCGCAAAATGCTTTACTCCTGGCTTTGAATGAAGAAGATTTTAGTTTGGATATTATGCCGAAAAGTGAATTAACCGGTTTAATTGAAAGGCTTACGGCTAAGGATATTTTAAGAACAGCGGTTAATCAGCGCCGCGATTATAAACAAGCGAAAAATGATTTGGAAATCCAGAATATTAATTTAACGATGAAACAAAACAGTTTGTGGCCGCGGATTGATCTGGATGCCTCATTTGCCCGTAATGGACTGGAAGCGGATCAGGCTGATGCCTGGCAGAATGTTGGTGAGCAGGACAACCCGGAATTGTATGTTGGTTTAAGTTTTTCGATGCCTTTAGAAAACCGTTCGGCGCGTTCTAAAAAACAAAAAGCGGAAAATGAAAAAGCTAAAGCTTTGTTGAATTTAAAGCGCATCGAGTATAAGATCATTGTGCAGATCAAAAACGCGGTGGACGCGGTGAATATGTATACGGATAAGATTAAGGCTCAGCAGCAGATTCTTGATTTACAGGAAAAGAAATTAGCTTACGAAGAAAAACGGTTCAGTAATGGCCGCTCTGATTCAGATACTTTAGTTCGTTTTCAGCAGGATTTATTAGCTGCCCAGCGCAATCTGGCTCAGAGTTTATTTGCTTATAAAGCAGCGCGGATTGATCTAAAGCAGGCAGCGAATTCTTTGCTTGATGCTTATTGGACCGGAAAACTATAGAATTTTAGAGAAAAATAAAGGAATTGGATTTATGAAAATCGCGGAATTTTCAGTTAAAAACTCATTGTTTATTAATCTTATCTCTGCTTTGATTCTGATTGTGGGAACGCTTTCTATGTTCACGCTGCATCGGGAAGCTTTTCCGGTAATTGATTTTGACGAAGTGTCGGTGCAGACGGTTTATCCCGGAGCCCCGGCCGAAGATGTGGAAAAATTGGTAACCACGCTTTTAGAAAAAGAATTACGGGAAGTTGATGATATTGATGAAATGCTTTCTATTTCCCGGGAAGGCGTATCGATAATTACCTTGAAAATGAATCCAGATGGCGATGATAATGACCGAAGAAAAACGGTGAATGATATTCAGAAAGCAGTGGACCGGGTGGTGGATCTGCCGGAGGCAGTGGAAGACCGGCCGCTGGTTATCGAAGCAAACAGTAAAATTTTCCCGGTTATTAATGTCGGGTTAGGCGGCAAAGTTGATGAATTTAAACTCCAGGAGATTGCGGATAATTTAAAGGATCAGCTGGAAGATGTTTCCGGGGTGGCCAAAGTTACGCGTACCGGATATCGTGATCAGGAATTTTGGGTGGAGCCGGATTTAGCAAAAATGCGGGAGATGCATGTTTCCGTAGATGAGATAATGCGGGCATTAAAAGCGCGCAATGTTACTGTGCCGGCGGGTAAGCTGAATACGCCTACTGAGGAATTCGCGATTAAAACCACCGGAGAATTTACGACTAAAGAGGAAATAGAAAATGTTATTATCCGGGCTAATGATACGGGAAATTGGCTAAAAGTCGCGGATGTCGCGCAGGTAAAACTTACTTTTGAAGAGCAGACGATTATTAATAAAAACATGGGTGAACCGGCAATTACTCTCCAGGTATATAAAAAGGAAAAAGGGGACGCGATTTATGTTGTAGAGGATACCCTCAAAGTTTTGGAAAAATTTAAAATTTCTTTGCCGGATGGAGTAGAAATTACGACATTTGATGATATGTCTTATTATATTAAGCGCCGCTTAAATGTTCTGCGTTCTAATGGTTTTATCGGCTTTGTTTTTGTGGTGCTGATTTTATTTGCTTTTTTACATTCCCGGCCAGCTTTTTTTACAGCTATGGGAATTCCGATTGCTATGGCGACAACTCTGGCAGTTATGCCTTTGATGGGACTGACAGTTAATTTGCTGACGATGTTTGGTTTGATTATTGTAATCGGGCTGATTGTTGATGATGGGATTATCATCGCGGAAAATGTCTATCGCTATATTGAGCAGGGGCTGTCCCCTCAGGAGGCAGCGATTAAGGGGACCAGCGAAGTTATTGCTCCGGTCGCGGCCACGATTATTACCACGATTGCCGCGTTTTTTCCCTTGATGTATATGGGCGGTATCCTGGGTAAATTCTTGCGTTATATTCCTTTAATGGTTATTGTCGCTTTGTGCGCCTCTGTTTTGGAAGCGTTTTTTATTTTACCTTCGCATTTAGCGGATTTTCTCAAACCAGCGCGTACGAAAAAAGCTGAAAAGCAGCAGACTGACCGGGATTTTTACAGCATGCTCGGGATTACGATAATTTCTGCTTTAATCGGCGCCTGGCTGTCGATTATTACCCACAGCAGTCCGGTTAGTACGGTGTTGATGATTGCCGCGGTGGGCGGATGTTCAATGATTGTGAAAAAATATCCAATACTGGATAATATGATTAAATTATACAAACAAATTTTAGAAAAAGCATTGCATGCCCGCTATCTGGTGGCCGCATTGTCTACGATTGTTTTGTTTGGCGCTATTCTGGTTATTGTTCTGGTTTTGCCCAGAGAGATGTTTGGCGGCAAGGGGATTGAAGAATTACTGATCCGCGCTGAAGCAAAGGTCGGCACGCCTTTGGAAGTTACCAATGAATTAATGGCTCCGGTAGAAGCAATGGTTGATGCCCTGCCTAAAGAGTATCTGCAGTCATATGTAACTACAATTGGTTCTATTGAATCCGGCCGAGGCATGGGTGATCCCACCGCGCAGTCTGGTTCAAATGTAGCGCAGATCCACATTTTTTTAACACCGCTGCAGCAGCGGGATAAAGGGCCTAAAGAAATTGTCGCTGATTTGCGTCCGCGATTGGAAAAAATCCCCGGATTTGAAAAACTTTATTTTTATGAATTAAAAGAAGGCCCGCCAGTTGGCCGGGATGTGGAATTTAATATTAAAGGTGATGACTTAAGTGTTTTGCGTAAGCTGGCTCAGGAACTAAAAACATATATGAAAACTTTCCCCGGAGTCTCTGACGCGTCAGACAGTTATACTTTGGGGAATCGCGAACTGCTGATTGTTGTGGATCGGCAGCAGGCAGCTGTTACTGGTTTGAGCGTGGGCTTAATTGCCGCAAGTTTGCGCAATACTTTTGAAGGCGGGATTGCCACGGCAATTAAGAAGACCAAGGCAGAAGAAGAAATTAAAGTAAGAGTGCGCGTGCCTGATCAGCAGAGAACTAATCAGGAAATTTTTAACAAACTTTTGATTGCGAATAATCGCGGCGATTTAATCCCTTTAAATAAAGTTGCCCAAATTAAACAATCTCAAGGATTGCGCACCATTGCGCATATGGATGGCAGGCGCTATATTCAGCTAGCTGCCAGTGTTGATCAAAAAGTTACCAAGTCATCGTTTTTGACTGCAAAGGTTATGGAAAAATTTGAAACTTTAGCTCAAGAATATCCGGGATACTCGCTGAGTTTGGGCGGCGAAGAAAAGGAAAATAGAGAATCTTTCCGGGATTTAATGATTGCTTTTTTAATCGCGATTCTGGCGATTTTTATGATTTTAGCAACATTGTTTAAATCATTGATTCAGCCGTTTATTGTGATGATGGCGATTCCTTATTCTTTGATTGGAGTGGTTGTGGCTTTATATCTGCACAATGAATCTTTAGGTTTATTGGCATTTATTGGAATTGTTGGTTTGTCAGGAGTTGTGGTTAATGATTCAATTGTTCTGGTTGACTTTATTAATAAACTGCGCCGCGAAGGCAGCGCAAGAAGAGAGTCAATTATTAATTCCGGCGTATTGCGTTTTCGTCCGGTAATGCTGACAACTTTGACCACGGTCGCGGGATTAAGTACCGTGGCTTACGGCATTGGCGGCTTTGATCCGTTTTTACAGCCAATGGCTTTGTCCATTGCCTGGGGACTGGCTTTTGCCACGGGATTGACTTTAGTTGTTATGCCTTGCTTGTACGCGATTATTGATGATTGGACAATGAAAATAGCTTGTCATCCTACTGTAAGAAAAATGCGGAAAAATGGCGATTTGCTTTGCGAACAAGAAATTAAAAAGTTATAAATACCGCTTGCTCTTAAAATAAAATTTTTACAGCAGAGGTATTGACAAATAAAATATTTTTTGCTAATTTTATTTTTAAGCCTAAATGTTCCGTGAAAAGCAGGAAAATACTATTAATTAAAAGGAGGTAGTCATGAGCGCTGGGATTACAGCAATTAATGAAAAAGTAAAACAGGAAAGCGGATTTATCAAAGATCTGACCAATACTATTGGCGATACGATTATTGG
The DNA here is from genome assembly GCA_018817585.1 of Candidatus Omnitrophota bacterium. Taxonomy (GTDB): domain Bacteria; phylum Omnitrophota; class Gorgyraeia; order B26-G9; family B26-G9; genus JAHITE01. The sequence continues at coordinate 9,804 of JAHITE010000050.1, read as the reverse complement.
TCAAAAGTATCTTATTGAGAGATTGCTGATCGGGCTTTTAGCCAATGGCCATATTCTGCTTGAAGGCGTGCCGGGACTGGCAAAAACTCTTTCGGTAAATGTTCTGGCTCAGGCCATTGACACTAAGTTTCAAAGAATTCAGTTTACTCCGGATTTATTGCCGGCTGATTTATTGGGCACGCTTGTTTATAATCCGAAAGATGGTAAATTTACTACAAAAAAAGGTCCGATTTTTGCCAATATAATTTTAGCTGATGAAATAAATCGCGCTCCGGCAAAAGTGCAAAGCGCGCTGCTTGAGGCCATGCAGGAAAGACAGGTAACCATTGGTTCGGAAACATTTAAACTGGACAGCCCGTTTATTGTTATGGCCACGCAAAATCCAATTGAACAGGAAGGAACTTATCCTTTGCCTGAGGCGCAGGTTGACCGGTTTATGCTTAAACTAAAAGTAACTTATCCAACGCAGGCAGAAGAACTGCGGATCATGCGGAGCATGGCGCAAACCGATAAAAAAATAACAATCAAACCCGTGGTGCATTCTGACGCGATCTTAAAAGCGCGGCAAATAGTTGATCAGATATATGTTGATGAAAAAATTGAAAAATATGTGATTGATCTGGTTTTTGCCACCCGCAATCCGCAGGATTATAAGCTGGAGAGTTTAAAAGACATGATCCAGTATGGAGTATCGCCCCGCGCCAGCATTTATTTAATTACCGCGGCCAAGGCATATGCTTTTATTCAAGGCCGGGGATATGTAACCCCGCAGGATATTAAATCAATCGGCATGGATGTGCTCAGGCATAGAGTGATTATCTCTTACGAAGCAGAGGCGCAAGGTAAAACCAGTGAAGATATTATTAAAACTATTTTTGATGAAATCGAAGTACCGTAAAAAAATGACAAATGACAAATGGCAAATGACAAATGAAAAGAAATAAATAAAAAATAACAAATAGATAAAAAGATTAATGTTTTGGATTTTGAAATTTGTGATTTGATATTCTTCGGAAAGAAGCCATGTTACCCAAAGAAGTTTTAGATAAAATCAGGCGGATTCAAATTAAAACATCGCGGATGGTAAACGATGTTTTTGCCGGGCAATACCATAGTGTGTTTAAAGGCCGGGGCATGGAATTTGATGAGGTGCGCGAATATCAGCCAGGCGATGAAATTCGGACGATTGATTGGAATGTTACGGCGCGCATGGGCCACCCCTATATCAAGAAGTTTGTCGAAGAACGCCAGCTGACGGTTATGCTGATGATCGACGCTTCAGGTTCCAGTTATTTTGGCACACAGCACAAACTTAAAAGTGAGCAGGCGGCTGAGTTGTGTTCGGTTTTGGCATTTTCCGCGATTAAAAATAATGATCAGGTGGGTTTAATTATCTTCTCCGACCGGATTGAGCAATTTATTCCGCCGCGCAAAGGTTTGCGCCATGTGCTGCGGGTTATCCGCGAGGTTTTGTATCATAAGCCGCGGGGCATAGGCACAGACATTGCGATGGCTTTGGAGTATTTGAATAATGTTATTCGCAAAAAAGCGATTTGCTTTTTAATTTCTGATTTTCTTGGCTGTGAATTTAAACAGGAAATCAAGATCACCAATAAACACCATGATTTAGTGGCGATGACAATCACTGATCCCGCGGAGGAGAATTTACCGCGGGCCGGGATTATTAAACTCCAGGACAATGAAACCAAACAGGAATTTTATATTGATTCGTCCGATAAAAAGGTGCGCGCTGAATTTGCCCAAAACAGCAAAGAAAAGCGGGAAGAACGCGAGCGTTTATTACGTCAGGCTGGCGTGGATATTGTGGATATTAAAACCAATGTGCCTTATACCGAGGCGCTTTATCGCTTTTTCCGTACACGCGGAAAACGCTTGCGGACTTAATTATGAATAAGCAAAAAAAAATTTATCGCCTGAATTTAATCTTGATCAGCTTATTGGTCTTAAGCAATATAGCTTTAAGATCAGCTCAGGCTGAGCGGACACAAACAATTATGATTCCTGAGGTCAAAGCTCAGGCAGATAAAACAACAATTAATATCGGCGATATTATTGCTTATGATCTTAGGGTTCAGGTTCCGCTTAATGCCCAGTTAAAATTCCCGGCTGAGTCTGATAATAAAACTTTTGGGATTTTTGAAGTCAGGGATTTTAAAGAAAAAAAAGTAAATATTGACGCGGATACTCAGCAGCTAATTCGCAATTACAAGCTGACGGGTTTTAAGGTTGGCGAACAGGTTATTCCGGAATATGCTGTGGAGTATCGGTTAAGTGATGCCGCGGATTGGCAGAAAATAAGCGCGCCAAGCATCAAGATCAATCTGGAAAGTGTTTTAGAAAAAGAAGCAGAGCAATTGAGCGCTAAGCCGCTTAAACCAAAACTGATCATCTGGCGGGATTTTTGGGGCTGGGTTATTCTGCTGATCGCGATTGGTTTGATTGGCTTAATAGTATTTTTAGTCAAAAAGTATATGGTTAAACTAAAAGCCCAGCCCATAATAATTATTCCGGCGCATATTATTGCTTTGGAAGAGTTAAGGCAATTACAGGAACAGGGTTTGATTGCTCAAGGAAAGATTGAATTGTATTTTGAGAAATTGTCCGGGTGTATGCGTCATTATTTAGAAAACCGTTTTCATTTGCGCGCGCCCTGGATGTCTACGGAAGAGTTTTTAAGCAAAGCGAAAACCTCTCCGGTATTAACCACAGAGCAGAAGCATTTACTTCATGATTTCTTAATCCTTTGTGATATGGTTAAATTTGCTTGCTATGAATCTTCGGCAAATGAGGCTAATGATTTATTCGCGATCGCGCGAAATTTTGTGGAACAGACAAAACAAATAGAATCGGATAATAAGCCAGAGGCTGAAAAATGATTTTCCGCAGTCCTTTATTTTTAATATTATTGTTTTTTCTGCCGGGGTTTTGGCTGTTTGCCCGCAGATCAAATAATACCGCCAGTTTGCGGTTTTCATCTATTGCTTTGGCTAAAAATAAGCCAACGCTAAAAGTACGGTTATTGGAAAATCTGATTATTTTCCGCTTAATCGCGATTGGTTTGATTATTATTGCTTTGGCCAGGCCGCAGCTGCCGATTGCCCATCAAAGAGTTTTTAAAAAAGGGATTGATATTGTGCTGGCACTGGATACTTCCACCAGCATGCATGCTTTGGATTTTCAGATCAAGGGTAAGCGCTATAATCGTTTATATGTAGTTAAGCAGGTAGTCGAGGATTTTATTAGCCAAAGAGAAAATGACCGGATCGGAATGATTGCTTTTGCCGCTAATTCTTATGTGGTTTGCCCTTTAACGCTGGATCATACATGGTTGTTAACTAATTTAGAGCGGGTGCGTATTGGGATGATTGAAGACGGAACAGCGATTGGTTCAAGCATTATGGCGGCTTTGAGCCGGCTTAAAACCTCAGATGCTAAAACTAAAATCATGATTTTATTAACTGACGGCAGAAATAACGCGGGGAAAATATCTCCGCAAACCGCGGCTGAAGCAGCGCGGGCTCTGGGTGTCAAAATTTATACAATCGGCGCCGGGAGTATTGGCGAAGTGCCTTATCCGGCGCGGGATATGTTTGGCCGGGATACTTTACAGTATATGCAGATTGATATTGATGAATCCGCGCTGGCGCAGATTGCCCAAATTACCGGCGGTAAATATTTCCGGGCAACTGATACGTCGTCACTTAAGGAAATTTATAAGCAGATTAATCAATTGGAAACAACTCCGTTTAAGCAGCCGATGTATACACAATATGATGAATTGTTCGCGGTGTTTTTATTGTGGGCAATTGTGGTTTTTGGTTTAGAGCAGATTTTAGCAAATACATTATTGATAAAGATTCCTTAATGGATACAATTATGAAATTCGCGAATTTACAGTTTAATTATTTTTTTCTGGCTTTGGCGGGATTAGCAGTTGTCTATTATTTTGCCGCTAAAAAGAAGAAAGCTTTACTCAGCAATTTTGCCAACGCGCATTTGCTTAAAAGTATCGCGGTTTCTTTTAGTCAAAAAAAAGAAAATACCCGCGTCATGCTTTTACTCCTGGCTTTGCTGCTGATGATTATTGCATTACTGCGGCCGCAATGGGGTTTTGTTTGGCAGGATGTACAGCAAAGGGGCGCGGATATTTTTGTGGCAGTGGATGTGTCCAAAAGCATGCTGACCCGGGATGTTTTGCCTAGCCGTCTGGAAAGAGTGAAATTAGCAATCGAAGATTTAACCTCTCAGCTGCAGGGCGACAGAATCGGGCTGATCGCGTTTAGCGGCAGTGCTTTTGTGCAATGCCCGCTGACCATAGATTATAATGGTTTTTTGCTCACAGCCAATGATTTAAATGCCGGGATTATTCCCCGCCCGGGTACGAATATTGCCAGCGCGATTAATCAGGCAATTGAGAGTTTTTCTGCTGGTTCAGAGGGTACAAGCCGGATATTGATTATTATTACGGACGGAGAAAGTCATGAGGGTGATGCTGTCGGCGCGGCGGCTAAAGCCGCGGAAAGTAAAATAAAAATTCACACAATCGGGGTTGGGACAACCGAAGGGGAATTGATCAGTATTCCGGATGAAAACGGAAAAACCGGGTTTTTAAAAGATGATCAGGGACAGGTTATAAAATCAAGACTTAATGAATCTATTCTCCAGGAAATTGCTTTAAAAAGCGGCGGTACTTATATTAAATCAACGCCGATGCAATTTGGCCTGGATTTTCTGTATAAAAATAAAATTATTTCCACAGATCAAAAAGAGCTTACTACCAGCCGGGAAAAGAAATTACTCGAACGGTTTCAAATTCCCCTGGGATTAGCGTTGTTGCTGCTTTGCTGGGAACCGTTTATAAGTAAGAGAGATGAATGATGAAACAGACGCTAGCGCTGCTTATGTGTTATATTTTATGTTCCGGGCTTAATCTCTATGCCGCGGAACAGCCTTTGGCCGCGGATCAGGCATATAATCAAGGAGTGGATTTTTATAAAAAGTCTGATTATAATAAGGCTGGGGAAAGTTTTTTGCAATCAATGAATACTCAGGATAAACGATTGGAGCAATGGTCTGCTTATAATCTGGGCAGTGCTTTTTTTGGCCAGGCTCAGAACGCGGAACAAAAAGATCCGGCCGCGGCAAATCAGATTTATCAAAAGGCGCTTGATTTTTTTAAGCGGGCAATTCAACTGGAACCGCGGGATAAAGACGCGAAATATAATTATGAGCTGACAACAAAAAAAATAATTGAACAAGAGCAAAAAGATAAACAGAATCAGCAGGATAAGCAGAAAAAACAAGATCAGCAAAATAAGCCGGATCAAGAAAATCAGCAGGACCAGCAGAACCAGCAACAGAAACAAGAACAGAAACAAGAACAGAAAGATCAGCAGCAACAGCCGGATAAGCAAGATGGCGCTGCCGCGAAAAATGAGCAAAATAAATCAGAGTCAGGTTCCAAGCCAAATGAACAGCGCCGCCAAATGACACAGCAGGAAGCGAAAATGCTGCTGGATAATTTTCAGCAGTCGGAAGATAAGAAAAAGGAAATGGATTTATATAAAGCGCAGCAACAAGAAATTCTAGGAATTAAAGGCTGGTAAGATAGTTAAAAGTTCGTAAAGTTATAAAGTTCATAAAGTGAAGAGCAGTTATGAATTACTAATTATGAGTTATGAATTAGAAAAAAACGAAAAGAATAAAGGTTAAAGGACAATGGTCACAGGTTGCAAGCTAAAAGCTATAAACTATAAACTATAAAGGGCAGGAATAATTATTTAGGCGGGTTTGAAGCCTGATTTTGATAGGACTGGCAAAATCAGAGATTCATCCTCGGAGCATTATAGGATGTAATGCGAGAATGAGCCAAAATGATTGATTCCGGACCGCCTTCAATAAGGGTTATGTCAGTAAGAAAATTTATGATCCGTGTAAAATTTGTAAAGGGAAAACTGGCCAATCGGAAAACTGGCTAACCCTCGCACAAGATTGAGTATGATTATGAGCTATAAAAAAATTAAAGAATGTTTAATAAGCCTATGTATATTTATGGCGGGATCTTTCTGCATATTAAATGCGCAAGCTTTTGCCAAGGATATAAATTTCAGCGTATCTTTAGATCGTGACCATGTTGAAGTCGGCGATATGGTCCAGCTTGGGCTTGTGTTTGAAAATACCCAGTCTGTGCCCGCGCTTCAGCTGCCGGAAATTAAAGGTTTAAAAGCGCAATATATCGGGCCGTCAACCCAGATGACAAATGTTAATGGACAAATGTCCAGCTCGGTTACTCACCGCTATCGAATTGTGCCGATGCAGACAGGATCATTTACCTTAGGTCCATTTTCATTTTCCTATAATAATGATAATTATTTCTCAGAGGCTGTTGATTTAGTGGTTGTGGATCGCGGGCAAGCGCCGCAGCGGAGCGCGGCCGGCGGTTCTTCCGGAGATCAAAACAATGATATTAATGGCAGAATATTTATTATTCTGAGCAGCCAGAAAAATAAAGTGTATATTAATGAGCCGTTTGAAATCACGGTAAAAATGTATATTAATCAGCTGAGCGTGCAGGGGATTGATTATCCGGTGATAAATGCTCAGGGTTTTGTGTTTGAGCCATTTACTCAGCCCCGTCAGTTTCGAGAGCAATTGGCTGGGAAAATTCATGATGTAGTTGAATTTAAAACCATTGCTTACGCGTCGCAGCAAGGGGAACTGACTCTTGGCCCGGCAAAAATGAACGCGAAAGTTGTAACCCGGCAAAAAGATAAAAGCGGTTTTTTCGGCAGTGATTTTTTTGATGATTTTGGTGATATGTTTGACCGGGCAAAGATTATTCCGATGAATGTTTCTTCTCCGGAATTATCAATAAATGTTCTGCCCTTTCCGGATAAGGATAAGCCAAAAGAATTTAGCGGAGCTGTGGGCTCATTTAATCTCGAAGTTAGCGCGGCGCCTTTAGAATTAAAAGCCGGAGACCCGATTACTTTAAAAATGATTATTAATGGCTCGGGTAATTTTGACAGCGTGCAAAGTCCGGTTTTGAGTTCTTTGAGCGGGCTTAAAACATATAATTCAGAAGTGCAGGAAACAACTGCTGGAACTAAAGTGTTTGAACAGGTTGTTATCCCCCAAAAAGCAGATATAAATAATCTGCCCCAAGTAAAATTTGCTTTTTTTGATCCGCAAAAACAAATGTATTTTACAAAAACAAGTCAGCCGATTGGGCTTAAGGTTTTGCCTGCTGATGAAAAAGTCGCGGTGATTATTGATACTTCTAAGCAAGCGCCGTTAAATGCTTCAACCCGGGTTTTAGGGCAGGACATTATTTATATAAAGGAGCATATTGGCACGCTTAGACCGCGGGGGGCATTTCTCTATAAGAATAAAAAATTTATCGGGTTAAATATTTTATGGTTTGTTTTGTTTATGGCAGTATATTTCTTTCAGCTGCGCAAAGAACGCTTAACTCAGGATATTGGATACGCGCGTAAGCTGCGGGCGCCGAAAGTTGCCAGAATTAAAATTCAAAAAGCCAAGCATTATTTAGCGCAAAATCAAAAAGAATTGTTTTATGAACTGATATTTAAAACTTTACAGGAATATTTAGGCCATCGGTTTAATCGTCCCTCCGCGGGCATGACCGCGGATATTGTTGAAGAACTTTCTGCCGCGCAAGGGCTGGATCCTCAAATAGGGGAAAAATTAAAGCACTGTTTTTTACAATGTGATATGGCGCGTTACGCGACCGCGGCTTTAGATCAAAATAAAATGCGCGAAACCTTGGCTATGTTAGAGCAGGTAATTGATTATTTGGAGAGATTTAAGAAATGAAGGCCAAAATAATATTTAAATACGTGATTGTTTTACTGGGTTGTGCCGGGATATTAAGTTCTTTTGTTTATTCTGCCAAGGCGCAGAGTGCTAGTCAGGCTCCGGCTTTGTTTTATAAAGCAAATGAATTTTTTCAGCAGGGAAATTATGAACAGGCAGAAAGGATTTATCAGGAAATTCTTGCCTCAGGATTAGATAGCGGGAGTATTTACTATAATTTGGGTAATGCTTTTTTTAAGCAGGGGCAAATGGGCAGGGCGATTGTTAATTATGAGCGCGCCCAAAGATTATTACCGCGAGACAGTGATGTGCAGGCAAATTTACAGTATGCTTTATCCTTGTGTAACAATTCAGTGGTACCTTTAAGACATTTTTGGCTGATCAGTATTTTGAAGCGGATAGCCAAGCATTTAAGCTTAGATGCCTGGACATTAATTTTGTCTGGAATTTATTTTTTTGGTTTATTGTTTTTTGCCGGGTTTATGCTTAGCAAAAAAATCGCTCTAAAAAAAATCGCTGTTTGTTTATCCTGCTGTTTTATCTTAGTCAGTTGTTTATGGCTTGTAAAGTTTCAGGAGATTAGGATGGGGAAAAAAGCAATTATTATTGTTCCGGAAATAGATTCTCGTTTTGCTCCATCAAAAGACGCGGTTGTACATTTTAAGACATATGAAGGCGCCAGCATCGATATTATTGATCAAAATAATGCCTGGCTGAGAATTAAAACCCCTGATGGCAAAATTGGTTGGGTTCCGGACACTGTTCTGGAGAAGATATAAGGCTAAATCTAAATCCGCGGCTTTCCTTGCTTTTTAGGTTGTTTTATGCTATCTTACAATGGATATTGAACATAGTATTGTCGATGTACAATAAGTAGGGGGGGAAATGAAAAGAATAGAGTTTAAAAGTATTGATCTGGCATCGGTTTTTAAGTTGTTTGCTGGTATGGGGTTTGTAATTGGTTTTGTCGTGGGTTTAGTTGGCGGCGACCAGTTACAGCATCAATTAAGAAATGTTCCGTTTGTCGGCTCAATGCTTAATGGTTTTATTGGCGCAATCTTGTTTGGGGTATTTAGTGCTGTTGTCAGCGGATTAGCAGTTTGCCTGCAGGCTGTGCTCTATAATGTCTTTGCCATGATCTTTGGCGGTATTGAAGTTGATGTCGACGATAAATAAAATACTGGACAAAAAAAGCAGTTATGAATGACTAGTGATGAGTTATGAGTGAAAAGCAAAACTCGCAAACGCGCTTGGCTGATAGCTAATGGTCGATAGATAAAAAAATAAAGAAAAAAGAGCATAGAACAAATTCCTAATTTCTAAAAAGTAAAAAGCTGCATAAGCTTGATAAAGTAGTTAATTAAAATTTAAAATATCTATGCGCCTGTAGCTCCATGCTTGAATAGAGCTGGAGAAATAGCAGTAAGCATTTTTTAGTAAATTCATTAAATAGTAAGTATGTATCAAATGTGCGCCTGTAGCTCAATTGGATAGAGCACTTGCCTACGGAGCAAGTTGTTGCAGGTTCGACTCCTGCCAGGCGCACCATAAACCATTCCCGTGAACCTGAATCTCATGAATGGTTCCATGGCACAGCCATAAATTAGAATGGTTTATGCCCTGTACCTGAGCACAGCGAATGGTATAGGGCTATTATGTATAATGTGTATGTATTAATTAGTCTGAAGGATTACAAATTTTATATTGGCTTTTCCGAAAATATTGAGCAAAGGTTAAAAGATCATAATTCCGGTAGAAATCAAAGTACTAAAAACCGTTGCCCCTTCAAACTCATCTATACGGAATCCCATTTATCTAAAATAGATGCATTAAGAAGAGAAAGATATTTTAAAACAGCCAAAGGTAAAACAACTCTAAAACAAATGTTAAAAACAGCTATTGGCAATGTTTTAGCTGAAAAAAGTTAAAGAATACTTAATATATGTT
>JAHITE010000049.1 GCA_018817585.1 Candidatus Omnitrophota bacterium | reverse complement strand
TCGAATCATTACAGACTGAAAAATCATCTTTGAGCAGTAAAAAAGAAGTGTTGCTGGCTGCTCACAAAAAGCGTTTTGACCGCCTGAATAAAATAATTAAAAATCAGCCCAAATTAGCTAGACTGAATCGTGATGTGGAAATGAAACGAGCGGTGTACAGTGATCTTATGGCCAAACTACAGGAAGTTAGGATTTTACAGCAAAGAACCAGTATGCTGCCGGACGCGGAAATAATCGAATTTGCCGAAGTCCCTGAACAGCCGATAAGCCCTAACTTATTGAAAAATTTATTACTCGGACTGATTATGAGTATGACCATTGGATTTGCTTTGGTTTTAATGTTTTCAGCTTCGACTCAAGTCGAAGATAAATCAGCGAAAAGCAAGGAACAAGAAATAGAAAGGAGGGCTTCACAGCGAGCGAAAACATATAACAAGGTTACCTGTAGCGTTGTCGGAGAAAAAAAGGAATATGTCTGTTGGAGTAATGATGTCGGAACTTCGGGAATGAAAATAATTACTGATAAGAAGCTAAAGGAAAACAATCTCCTGGAATTTGAAATTCATCGCGATAATCTCAAGCCGATTATTGGTAATGGAATGGTTGTTTGGACATCGCCGGTTTCAATAAACGGCAGTAAGAATGGTTATGCGTCAGGTATTAAGTTTTATGATGTTAACCTGGATATTCATAAGAAAAAATCGTAATCATATTAAATCTTAAAACAATTATATTTATATTAAGGAGTCAAAATGTTAACCGGACTAAATATCACAATTCCCAAAATAGGGGTAAAACTCGAGGATTGTTTTGCTGAGATTAATGAAAGATGTTATGAGTTTACAAAAAGAAGTATGGATATTGCAGGCAGCGCGGTTGGCCTGTCTTTGAGCTTGCCTTTACTGCTGGTTATCGCGGTTTTAATTAAGCTTACTTCTCCCGGCCCGATTTTTTATAGACAGGAACGCTGTACCAAAAACGGTAAGGTATTCTGGCTGTATAAATTTCGTTCCATGCCGCATAATATTGAAAATGGTAATGGCCCGAAATGGGGAAAAACCGATGATCCCAGATCAACTGGTTTTGGTAGATTTATGCGTGTACTGCTGATTGACGAATTACCGCAATTGCTCAATGTTTTAAAAGGCGATATGAGTTTAGTCGGCCCAAGACCGGAAAGACCGTATTTTATTGAAAAATTTAGAAAGAGTATTAAAGAGTATGATTCGCGTCATAATATCAAAGCCGGACTTACTGGTTGGGCGCAGGTTAATGGGTATCGAGGCAATACTTCGATTATCAAAAGAATAGAGCATGATCTTTTTTATATCGAAAATAGATCAATACTTTTTGACCTGAAAATAATTTTAGTGACTCCATTTTCTATCCGATTGGCAAAAACTGGTTCTAAATAATAAAAAAATATTGCCTTGATTTAAGGATGGAAAAATCGCGCGTCAAGGGGTAGGTTTAGCGGATCTTTATTTCTGCAATAAAAAACCCTGAGCTCAGAGTTTTAGTGTAACTCTCTGGCCTTGGGAGAATATGTAAATATTCCAGTCTATTTTAATCTTTCCGCGGTTCAAAAAGCAAATTATTGATGTGCCTTTAACTGCATGTTATAATAAATTAATAAGTTATGATTAGATTTCGATTAAGGTTAAATGCTGATTAAAAATCGCAGGCTGTTTGGGGAAATAATTTAAATTATGAGTTTAAGGCAAAAAACAATTCAAGGTTTTTTATGGTTCTTTGGCGCTCAGGTGTTTAGGCAAATAAGCCAGTTTATCATAATGGCGATACTGGCTCGCTTGCTGAGTCCTTATGATTTTGGTTTAATTGGCATGATTACAGTTTATTTTGGTTTTGCTTTGATGTTTGGCGAATTAGGCGTTAGCGCGGCTTTAATTCAAAAGCAGGACGTAAACGAAGCGCATTATTCTTCAGCTTTTTGGCTTAATGTATTTGTCGGGATTATTTTGAATCTGATTTTTTGGTTAAGCGCGCCATTGATTGCTGGTTTTTATGCTAAACCAGTATTAATTGATTTGATTCGAGTGATATCAATCAGCTGTTTTATCTCTTCACTTTCAATTGTTCATTCGGCAAAGCTACAGAAGGAAATGGATTTTAAAGCAATTTCTTTTGCCGAAAGTATTGCCCTTTTATTTGCCGGAGGACTTGGAATTTATTCTGCTTCGCGGGGTTTTGGTGTCTGGAGTTTAGTTTTTAATTTTATGGGTTTTATTTCTGTTAAAACTTGTTTATTATGGATTTTTTCATCCTGGCGGCCTAATTTTTTATTTTCCAAACAGGCGATAAAAGAAATTTTTCATTTTAGCGCGAACATAACCGGCTTTAATATTGTTGAATATTTCGCGAGAAATATTGACTATTTGTTAATCGGTAAATTTCTCGGCGCCGGAGCATTAGGTTTTTATACCCTGGCGTATAAAATTATGTTATATCCTTTGCAGAATGTGTCTAATATTATTGGGGGAGTTATGTTTCCGGCTTTTTCTAGGATTCAGGATGATTTGGAAAAAGTTAGGATAAATTATCTAAAGATGATTCGGGCTATTTCTTTGGTTACCTTTCCCTTGATGTTGGGTTTGTTTGTTTTAGCTCCTGAGTTTATCCGGGTAGTTTTTGGGCCACAGTGGACGCCGGTTATTCCGATAGTAAAAATATTGTGTTTTTGCGGTATGTTTCAATCAATTGAAAGTGCTGTTGGTAATATATTCAGATCGCAAAACAGAAGTGATCTACATCTTAGAATGCAGATCTTCGGCACAATTATTGTTACTATCTGTATATCAATTGGTTTGCAATGGGGGCTAAAAGGCGTTGCTTATTTTTATGCTTTATATACTTTCGCCTGGGTTCTTTTTTCTTTTCATGTTTGTAATAAGCTGATTGGGTTAGGGGACAATAAATTACTTAAAGCGATTTATCCGGCATTGCTGATATCAGGGATAATTACTTTGGTTATTAGCTTGATTAAATATTTTTTCTTAAATACAGATTTGAATGTTTTGCTTGTATCTAGTTTTGCTGCTTTGATTATTTATTTTATGTTCTTAGTTTTGACAAAACAACTTTTAATAAGTAAGAATGGTGTAGTTTTGAATATTTAAAGCAAAGTTTTATTAGAAATATTGGTTTTTGTTTGTAACAGGAGAAATAACTTTTGGGTTAATCCGGTAAAAAGCGGATTACTTATTTTTAGGAGTTTGTTTGAATATTTTATTCTAATATTTTAGTTCGCAATATCTGGGAGGATTAAATGAAAATCGCATACTTAATTTTAGCGCATTCTCAGCCGATTCTTTTTAAGCGCTTGCTTAAATCGCTTGAATACAAGGATGATTGTTTTTTCGTTCATATTGATTTGAAAACCGATATTTCTCAATTCAAAGATAGTGATCTGAAAAATATATTTTTTTTAAGCAAAAGAATTAAGGTTAATCACGCGGCGTTTTCTCAGGTGTGGGCAATGATAAGCTTAATAAAAGCGGCATTAAAAAAAGGCGAGTTTGATTATTTTATCTTTTTAAGCGGAGTTGATTATCCAATTCAGTCTCCAGCTAAAATTCATCGTTTTTTTGAGGAAAACCAAGGGATGAATTTTATTGATTTTTATCAATACAGCGGGGAATCGGCAGATAATTTCCATTTCTCAAAAGTTTATAATGAAGATTATGTTTTGGGTTCGCCGAAAATAGTTTCTTTAATTTTTCGAGCCATTTTCCGCTTGGCAAGAATCCTCTTGCCAAGAAGGACTTTTTTAAAAGATATGAATCTTTACCGCGGATCCACTTCCTGGTGTTTGCATAAACAGTCAGTTGAGTATATAATCCAATTCCTGGATTCGACTAAGAGTAAAACTATTTTTAAATTTTTAAAATACGCGTTTAGTCCTGATGAGATGCTCTTTCAAACAATTCTCTTGAATTCTCCTTTTGCCAAGAATTGTAACTTTTACGAAAAAAACAAGGGAAGTTCTAATAATATCCTGACTGTTGAGAATAAAGCGTATCTGCATTATATTGATTGGAGCCCGGAGCGTGAAGATCCGGCGATTTTAAATGAAACTGATTTTGCCAGAATCAAAGCCAGTAAATATTTCTTTGCCCGTAAATTCGATGAAAAAAAATCAGCTAGGCTTTTGGATCAGATTGATAACTATTTATTGTAGGATAATAAAATAATAGCATAGGGAGCGGAAGTAAGCTTATCCTGGAGCAGAGAGTCAACATTAAAACAAATCAGTCCTGAGTCAAGACTATACCATTAACTAATTAAAGAGGTGAATTATGAACGCGATTATTTCCGCGGCAGCGGGATATAAGCCGGAAGATCTAGATCTATTTCTAAACTCAGCAACAAAGAATTGCCGGAATCTGAAGATATTTATGATAATCTTTGCTAAGGATTTTAATAAATTTTCAGAGAGATTTAAGGGGTTAAGTGCTGTGGAGTGGATTTGTCTGCCTCCTAAATTTAGTAAAGGCACAAAGTTTTACTATGTTCCGCTTGCTAGCTTGATCAGTAAAACCAAATATCCCCCTTCTAATAAATTGATCGAGGTATTAGGGCGATTTCCTTTTCATATCGCGCTGGAGCGTTATTTCTTTGCCTTAGATATTCTTAAAAAACAGAGAAATTGCTTTGAGAATATTTTACTTAGTGACAGCCGCGACGTAGTTATCCAAAAAGATCCATTTGCTAAATCGGAAAGTGAATTAATTTGTGGAATTGAAAAAAAGGCTTTGGGTAATTGCCGGTTTAATGCTGATTGGATAAATCACATCTATGGAAAACAGGCTGTGCGGGAAATGGCTGATTGGCAAGTTGTCTGCTCTGGGGTCAGTTTGGGGCCGGTAAACCAAATAGAAGCTTATTTAAATCAAATGTGTAATGAAATGTGGCAATATGTTCCTAAATTATTGCATCGCGGCTGGTATGATCAGGGGATTCATAATCGGATAATTTTTGAAAAAAAGGTCAAATTTAGATTTGCCGATAATCAAGGAGATATAATCGCGACATTAGGCTATGAAGACGCGAATAATATAACTACTGACAGCAAAAGCAATGCGGTTTGTGTTAACGGGGTTTATCCGGCTATTGTTCACCAATATGATCGGTTCCCGTTGCTTGTAGATTTTTTTAAAAAAATCTACAAATGTCCTAAATCTGGTTGAAAAGTCACAAGGACACAACGTAGGGGCCGCGCTTGTCCCGGCCCGTAATAATCTACAATTACATAAATCGGTGAAATCATTAATAAGCGGGCGAAGACAAGCAGCGCCCGCTATATTACGCGAACTTTTTGAATTAATGTCTTAAAAAATTTTTAATATTTGTCAGAATATTATGTTATAATAATTTAAAATCTAACTCCTTATGCTTAACTTGTTTATGATTAGTTGGATAATTGATTGTCCGGTTAAGTCGGTTTTTTAAAATTATTAATTTGAAGCCATATGCTTAGGTGAAAAAATGCGAAAACCAAAAAACCTAATTTTAATTAATCCGCCCTGGGTGTTTGCTCATGAGCGCGATATTATTCTTTCTCAGAATTTAGGCTTGGCTTATTTAGGGGCATATCTAACCGAGCATGGACACCAGGTAAGGATTATTGATGCCTTGGCCGAAGGCCTGTCACATAAGCTTAAAGTAAAGGGCCGCTATCAGACTTTTTTCCAGGTGGGATTGGATTATCAACAAATCGCGCAACAGATTACCGCGGATACGGATATTATCGGGATTTCCGCGCCGTTTACGAATAACGCGAAAATTGTCAAACAATTAGCCCAATGCATAAAACAGATTTTTCCCGATAAACTGATTGTGCTGGGAGGAGTTTATCCGTCCTTAACTCCTGAAGATGCTTTTTGTCCGGAGATTGACTGTTATATTATTGGCGAGGGAGAGATTCCTTTGCTTGAGCTGGCAGAGGATAAGGATCCGAAGCAGATTCAAGGATTGCTTGTCAGGGGCCAGGAATATAAAATTAGCGATTGCGCGAAAATCATTGAAAACCTAGATGAAATTCCTTTTCCAGCCAGAGACAAATTACCGATGCAGCAATATTTATCATTTTGTTC
>JAHITE010000048.1 GCA_018817585.1 Candidatus Omnitrophota bacterium | reverse complement strand
TTAAACCACTTAACTGTTCCTTGCTCCATTATTTACTACACCTCCTTCTTTCTGAACTATAGTAAATAATGCTACGTAAAAAAACCGTAAGGTAATTGTCTCTCCTTACGGTCAAGATTTCTACTACCTCATTTACTACAAAATAGAGTATATCTTATCCCAAACTTATTTGCAAGCTATTTGTTAAAATATTTATTAATAATTTTTTTCAGCGAAAACTTCACTCGGAATTACGCGTACAATTGTTTTCTCCGCGGCTTAATATTTTCATCCGCTAAATACTCGTCAAAGGTTGTATTCATCCGGTCAATATATCCTTTGGGCGTAAATTCGATAATCCGGTTGGCTACTGTCTGCACCAGCTGATGGTCATGCGATGAAAAAAGAACTGTGCCCGGATATTTTTCCATGCCGCGGTTTAAAGCAGTAATTGATTCAAGGTCAAGATGGTTAGTTGGTTCATCTAAAATCAGCACATTGCCCTGCGTAAGCATCATTCTTGATAACATACATCTGACTTTTTCTCCTCCGGATAAAACCATTACTGACTTAAGCGAATCATCACCTGTAAACAGCATGCGGCCTAAAAAGCCGCGCACGAAATTCTCATCAGTTTGCGGGGAATATTGGCGCAGCCAATCAATGATATTCATATCCCGGGTAAAATACTCGGTATTATCTTTAGGATAATACGCTTTAATTACGGAAGCTCCCCATTTAAAGTTTCCTTCATAGGATTCATGTTCCCCGGCGAGAATTTTAAATAAAGTTGTTTTTGCCAGATTGTTCGAACCAACAAAAGCGATTTTATCTCCTGGCTCAATCCGGATATTTAGCCCGGAAAACATAATCTGCCCATCCAGCTGTGTGGATAAATTTTCGATGTTTATAATTTCATTACCTGCCGGCTTCTGCTGCTCAAAATTAATATACGGATATTTGCGGGAAGACGGCTTAATATCTTCTAAGGTAAGTTTTTCCAAAGCTTTTTTTCGGCTGGTTGCCTGCCTGGACTTAGAAGCATTGGCGCTAAACCGGGCAATAAACTCCTGCATTTCTTTACGCTTTTCCTCGGTTTTTTTATTCGCGTCACTGCGCAGCTTTAAAGCAATTTGACTGGATTCACGCCAAAAACTATAATTTCCCGCGTAAAGCTGAATTTTGCCAAAATCAATATCCGCGGTATGCGTGCAAACTTTATTTAAAAAATGCCGGTCATGAGAAACCACAATCGCGGTATTCTGAAAATCCAGCAAAAACTCTTCCAGCCACATACAGGTAGAAACATCCAAATGGTTTGTCGGTTCATCCAGCAATAATATGTCCGGATTACCAAATAAAGCCTGGGCAAGCAAAACCCGGACTTTCTCCCCTGATTCCAACTGCTTCATTTGTTTTTCATGCAAACCCTCAGCAATCCCCAGATCACTTAATAGCTTGGCCGCGTCTGATTCCGCGTTCCAGCCGTCAAGATCAGCGAATTGCGCTTCCAGCTCAGAAGCTAAAACCCCATCCGCGTCAGAAAAATCCTCTTTAGCGTACACCGCGTCTTTTTTGAGCATAATATCATAAAGCTTTTTATGCCCCATAATCACGGTCATTAATACTGTATATTCATCAAAAGCAAACTGATCCTGCTTAAGACTGGAAATCCGCTTACCTTTAGGAGTTGATACCTCGCCTTTTGACGGTTCGATTTCTCCGGAAAGAATTTTTAAAAATGTAGATTTTCCCGAACCATTCGCTCCAATCAAACCATAACAATTCCCGGGTGAAAATACAATACTCACATCTGAGAAAAGCTTTTGCGCTCCAAAGTTAAGTGATACGCCATTTGCTGAAATCATTTTTCTTTCCTTTAATTAATAACTTGATTCTTAGAACAAAGATAAAAGTTTACACAAACTTAATACTTTTGTAAAGCTAAAAAACAAATAATCTTAGTTTATCCGTCTAGGCAAGCAAACAATCGTGCGGCTATCTAGCGCAGCGGTTTTAATAAATCATCTAATCCATTGAGCTGGATTTCATACATCGTTGCCAGCATTTTACCCAGACTATCATTAACAAACCCCTTACGGCTAAGCCACATAACATAGTCTTCCGGCAAATCAATCAGCAGCCTGCCTTTATATTTACCAAACGGCATGCGCGTCTTAGCTAATTTTATAAGATATTCGTTATCGAAATTCATAACCCACATCATACGTTTAATCCTGGATCTTTTCAAGTACATTATTACGGGCCAAACCCTACTTTGTGACATTTCCTATCGCTTTACTCAATAACTCAAGATGATCAGCAAATTTTACGCCAGTCATAAATTTTCTTGCTATAAAACAGCAAGATCAATAAATCCGCGCCGTATTTTCGGCACTTGCGGACCTCGCCCTTAAAAGTTGGCGTGCCGCCTTTCTTAAATTGCAAGGGCTCAGACAGGTCCTCGTGCCCTAAAGGGTTCCCAAAAATCCGACACGTATTTACCTAAATTTATGAAAGCTTAAAAATTTTCCAATCATCTTTCACAAAGTTAACTTTGCACACTTGCTTTTTTTCTTTTGACCATTAGCTATCGACTATTGACCATCAGCCAATCATGCTTTTTATGATTTCCCCTTGACATATCCTGCCAAACAAGTTAATTTAAAAAAAGCAAAATTCAACATAATCTAACCATGATAATCAGAAAGGATGCAGAGCATGAGTCAAGCAAAACAAGGCGATACAGTAAAGATCCACTATACAGGTAAACTGAAAAATAACAGCGTGTTTGATTCATCGCGCTCAAGAGATCCTTTTGAGTTTATCCTTGGCTCAGGACAGGTAATTGCCGGATTTGAAGAAGGCACTCTGGGCATGAAAATCGGACAAACCAAAACCATAACCATCCCCTGCGACAAGGCCTATGGTCCTAGAAATGAGGATCTTATCGCCGTAGTCGCTCGCGGGCATTTACCCAAAGATTTAGAACCTAAAATCGGTCAGAGACTAGGCATTCACAATGAAAATAACCAAAAAATTCCTGTTGTTATTACCGCGCTGACTGAAAAAGATGTGACTGTGGATGGAAATCATCCTTTGGCTGGAGAAGATTTAATTTTTGAATTAGAGCTGGTGGAAATTATTTCATAGAATAGTCAATGGCTAATGGTCGATAGCTAATAGTTTTTTGCTTTTTGCCATGAGCTATAGATTCAATCATATTCATTCGCCAAATCATACTCAAATAACTTACAGTCAATTCGCGCATTGGAAAAAGGTTTTTCGCTTACTGGCTGTAAAGGGATCTGCTCAGCTAAACGCATATTACCGGTAAAAACATAGGCTTTATATCCTTTGCATTTTGTCTGGAGAAAACTGCCAATATCTTTATAGGTTTTTCTCAGCTGAATCTCCTGGCCCATTCTCACCCCATACTCAGGATTCATGATCACAATCCCACCCGGCTTAGGCATCGGAGTTTGGCTAAAATCGCAAGCATGAAATTCAATCAAATGATCAACTCCCGCGGTTTGCGCGTTTTTTCTGGCAATATCCACTGCCTGCGGAGAAATATCCGAAGCAATAATTTTTGCCGCGAGTTGCTGTTTTCCGCTTTTTTTTATTTGTTTGCGCGTTGCCTGCCAATTTTCAGAATTAAAATTCATTAAATGCATTAGCCCGTAATTAACTCTTAACAGTCCGGGCGCGCGATTAAGCGCGATCAAGGCTGCTTCAATTGCCAAGGTTCCGCTGCCGCACATCGGATTGACTAAAGCCTTTGTCCCGTCATAATCCGCGGCCAATAGTAATGCCGCGGCCAGAGTTTCCTGCAAAGGAGCAATATAAGGAAGCTTGCGGTATGTCCGATCAGAAAGTTTATTACCCGATGTATCCACATACAGCCAGC
Organism: Candidatus Omnitrophota bacterium; assembly: GCA_018817585.1. Taxonomy (GTDB): domain Bacteria; phylum Omnitrophota; class Gorgyraeia; order B26-G9; family B26-G9; genus JAHITE01. The sequence continues at coordinate 62,261 of JAHITE010000048.1, read as the reverse complement.
AGCGGTTATTTTTCCAAAACAAATTAACTACCACATTATCTCTTTGCGGTCCGGCATCCGGACGGCTATCGCACTTACTCATGATCCGATCAACAATCGCGTCTTTTACTCTTTGACTGGCAAACATCGAATTTTTTAAATGCTTTGTATCAGCCACAGAGACCACACTGACATACTCTGTTGGGCTGATAATATGTTCCCAGGGCACAGAGGCTACTGCTTTATACAGCTCATCCGGGCTGGTACAAGCAAATTTCTTAAGCAAATACATTATATGCATCGCTGTGCGCAGACAAAGATTCAATTTATAGCATTCCTCATATTCTGCTTCAATTTCTAAGCCTGTTTCATGAGAAGACAAAACATCATAGCCCAACTGCTTAACTTCTCTATGCAGAAAAGGCATTATCCCTCTGCCGCAAGTAATTAAAAATACCCCTTTTTTAAATATTTCCACTATTTTCTCCATTGATTAGTTATGTATCTTCTGTTTTCTGTCCTTGTGTCTTATAACCTGTGTGGCGGTCTAGAATCAATTATTTCTGCTCATTCTCGCCTTACATCCTGTAATGCTCCGAGTATGAATCTCTGATTTTGCCAGTCCTATCAAAATCAGGCTTCAAACCCGCTAAAATAATTATTCTAGCCCTGTATAGTTTATAGTTATAAATTATGAGTTATTAATTACGGGTTTTTAGTTTTTACCATTAGCCATCGACCATCAGCTATGAGCTTCTAGTTTTTCTTGTACGTCATATGGTATATCAAAGCAAAACCTCTGGCAATATATTTTATCTTAAAAATCAGCAATAGCTGTCTATTTTAATTATACTTGAAGTCTAAAAACGCATATGTTAAACTTGATTAATCATGAAAAATATTATTGAAATAATCAATTTAAATCTTTTTTACGGCAAAGGATTACAGCAGAAAAAAGCTCTGCGGAATATCAACCTAAGCCTCAGTAAAGGTCAAATCTGCGGTTTTCTTGGGCCAAACGGCGCAGGCAAAACAACTTTGATCAAAACCATGCTCGGATTACTTTCCCCGCGTAGCGGCACTATTATGCTTTTTGAAAAAAAACCAACTGACGCTCTTACCCATCAGGCAATCGGCTATATGCCGGAAACCGCGAATTACTATTGGTACTTAACCCCTAAAGAACTGCTGGTTTTCTACGCTAAATTATTCAAAATTAAACCCGCGATTTTTCTGCCGCGCATAGATTATCTGCTTGAGCTTGTCGACTTAGGAGAAAATAAAAATAAATTAATGAAAACATTTTCTAAAGGCATGCTGCAGAAAGTAAGTTTTGCTCAATGTTTAATAAATGATCCGCAATTGCTTATTCTCGATGAGCCAACATCAGGGTTTGATCCAATTGCCCGAATGAATATGCGCAATATTTTACTCGATCTAAAAACCAAAGGAAAAACCATTTTCTTTTCTTCGCATGAACTTTCCGAAGCCGAGATAATCTCGGACAAAGTGATTATCTTAAAAGAAGGTAAAATCCTAAAAGAAACAAAGCCCCATGAAATCATGAATGAAAAAGGCAAAGCAATTAACCTGGAACAATATTTCTTTGATTTGGTGAAAAATGAGTAAAATTTTAATTTTAGCGCGACATACAATAAAAGAACTGCTCAGGAAAAAAGATTTTTATATCCTGATTATCCTTTTTCTGGGATTAGCGGGTTTTTTTTACAGTGAATCTTTTTTCGGGATTAAAGATATCTCCCGTTATTTAAAAGATATTGGACTGTCTCTGGTCGGGCTTTTTTCGATGATCATTACGATTACTTTTTCCGCAAAACAAATCCCGGCGGAAATAGAAACTAAAACCATTTATCCCTTACTGGCAAAACCTGTCGCCAGAACCCAGTTTGTATTGGGAAAATTTGTCGGCAGCTTATTTATTTTGCTTATTTCTTTTACGGCTTTCTATGGTTTATATCTTGGTTTTATTTTCAGCAAAGGCGAAGCCGCCAGCTTAATATTACTTGGACAATACTACATATTATCAATCCTCTTGCTCAGCCTGCTTGCCGGCTTTGCTATGCTGTTTTCCTTATTTTTCACAATCTCAGCCAATATTGCCATTACATTTCTTTTGTATTTTTTCATGTTTTGGTACAATGAAACCCTAAGAAAACTAATCACTGTGTCTACTGAAAAAATCGCTTATGTTTATAATCTCTTATACTATCTCCTGCCGCACTTTGAGTTTTTTGATATCCGTATCCGTTTGATTCATCTTTGGGAACCATTACCCCTTTGGGTTATGACTTCAATTTCGATTTACACAGTTATCTACACAGCACTAATAATCTGGCTGACAATCATTGTCTTTAAAAGAAAAAATCTGTAATGAAAAACCTATTTTTTTTTATCCCAGCGCTAATCTTGATTCTTCTGCTCAGCAGCAAAATAGACTCCTACAGCCAGGAATTTTTAAATCAACAAGCAAGCGCGGATCTGAATAATCATATATTTTATAAAACCTTTGGCGAGTTTCGCGATTATTTATCTGATTTATCCTATCTGCAGGCTGACGCGTATTTTCACGCCAAAGGCCAAACATGCAAACAGGAAAATTACCTGGAACAGTCTCCAGAACATGAACATCACTCCCTCCCATCATCCAAAAAGAACTTTGCTAATCCTCTGATGAATATCAGACAGGCGCTAAGAATCAGCCAACACCGCCATTTAAGCGGAAACGAAGAAAAAGAACTTATTCCCTGGTTTTATTACGCGCTAAAATTAAATCCGCACAATGAGCAGGCTTATTGCGTGGGCGGATTCTGGCTGGCAACCCGTTTAGACAAAATAGATGAAGCCATAAAATTACTCAAAGATGGGATAAAAAACAATCCAGATTCCTGGAAAATATATGCGGAACTGGGTGAAATATATATTATGCAGAAAAAAGATTATACTAATGCGGCTTATTGTTTTGAACAAGCCAGAAGTTTTGCTGCACAGCAAACAATTGATAAATTTGAGAAAAGAGTGATTTATACTTTTCTATGCGAAGCGTATAAAAAGCTGGGCAAAACCGAGCAAGCGCTAGCAATGGAAAAAGAGCTGGATAAAATATTCTCCGAAGCTAAGCCTGCCAATAATCATTGAACTTTCCATGGCTTATGGCTTTTTACTATGGGCTATTGACTATCAACCATTAGCTATTAACCTTGTGCCTAACCGCTGTTTCTACTCATAATGAGTCCATAAGCGAATAATTTTTATTGTTTTGTGTTTTTTAAATACCTGATAAATAATTCGATGTTGTATATTTATTCTTCTTGAATAGGCACCGGTTAAATCACCGACTAGTTTTTCAAACGGAGGAGGAATCTTGAAGGGATTTTCCTTTATAATTTCTATAATGCTTTCCGCTTTAGAGCGCAATCCGGAAGCAGATATTTTTTTCGCGTCTTTTATAGCCTGTTTTGTATAAACTATTTTCCAGCTTACCATGTCAATTTCTTGCTGCATTCTTTAATCGGGGTTTTTAAGCCCTTGCGGATAGACTCCCGCATTCCCGGAATTGAAAGAAGATATAAGGTTTCCTGAATTGCTCTCCAGTCATCTTCAGAAATTAAAACAGCATTATGTCTTTTTCCGGTAATTTGTATTGGTTCATGAGATAAAGCTGTTGTATCTAATAATTTATATAATATGCTTCGTGCTTGGCTTGCGGTTAAAGTAGTCATAATAATCTCCTTTACTTAAAGCGTACCACATGCCGTACGTATTGTCAATAATTTAAAAGCTAGCGAATGGATATGTTAAGTTTTGTGTCTCTGCATTTCATCACAAAACTTATTTAAAAATGTTCCTGGTTTTCAAACACACCCTGACTAAAATAAGCATTACCGGCACTTCAATAATTACCCCGACCACAGTTGCCAAAGAAGCTCCGGATGAAAGGCCGAAGAGCATTGCTGAAGTCGCGATGGCAACCTCAAAATGATTGCTTGCCCCAATCAAGGCAGAAGGCGCCGCATCTTTATACGGCAATTTTAACCACAAGGCCAAAGCATAAGTAATCGCGAAAATCAGGCAAGTCTGGATAAAAAGCGGAATCGCGATCAGCAAAATCACCTGCGGCTGATCAACAATAAGCTCTCCCTTAAACGAAAACAAAAGGACAAGCGTAACCAGCAATGCGGTAATTGAAATCGGTGTAAGATAGTGAATAAATTTATCCTCAAACCAATTAAACCCCATCTTGGCAATAATAAATTTCCTTGAATAATATCCTAAAAGCAAAGGTATTCCTACATACATCACTACTGAAATAACAATCGTCTGCCAAGGGATCGGCATCTGATTTACCCCAAGCAGCCATCCGCCTAACGGCGCATAAAGAAACAACATTGTCAGCGAATTTATCGCAACCATAACCAGCGTATGTCCGTCATTACCCTTAGCCAAATGACCCCAGACAAGAACCATGGCTGTACAAGGCGCTATCCCCAACAAAATACAGCCGGCAATATAAGAACGATACAGTTCAACCTGAGTTCCGTCCTTAATAATCTCTAAACCCGGCAACCACTGTTTAAAAACAAATCCAAGAAAAAACGTAGCGATCGCGAACATCGTAAACGGCTTGATCCCCCAGTTTACAAGCAATGTAAGCAATACCGGCTTAGGCGTCTTGCCGGCCTTAATAACTTCACTGAAATCAATCTTCACCATAATCGGGTACATCATAAAAAAAAGACAAATAGCAATCGGAATAGACACATGATAAATTGAGATACTGTCTAATCTAACCGCGGCCTGAGGAAATAATTTCCCTAAAAATATCCCTAAGCCAATGCAGGCGATAACCCAAATGGTCAGATATTTTTCAAAAAACCCTAATTTTATCTTTTCTGACATGATCTTTTACCTCACGTTAATTATCTTTTAAATAATAGATATAGCCCTGCTAAGATTACCAAAAAACCGCATATCTTTTTCAGGATAAGAGTCCCTTTTGAGTTTTCATTCCATTTAAGATAGCGCTCTACCATTTCCGTAAATGTCCCGGCAAATACAATCACTGAACAATGTCCGATTCCATAAGCAATAAGAAGGAGGATTCCATACAGGAATTTTGTCGAAGACAGAGAAAAAGTAATTGCCAGAATAGGAGCCATATACGCGAAAGTACAGGGGCCAAGCGCAATCCCAAAAATAAGTCCGAGCAAGAAAGCTGCCAACAATCCTTTTCGTTTCATCCCCGGCTGGCCTGCGCCTTCCATAAACGGCAAAGATAAAACCCCCAAAAGATGCAATCCCACAATAAAAAATATAATCGCGACAAAATAATTACCCAGATTGCCGATATCACCAAGCATTCTGCCCATTCCCGCGGTAATCACCCCGATAATAGCTATGGTTATCAGGATTCCTAAAGAAAAAAGCAGCGCTAATACAAACGCCCTTTTTGTCGATATCTTTCCCTGATCATTAATAAACCCGATTATCAGGGGGATACTTGCCAGATGACAGGGGCTAAGCAAAATACTTAAAATCCCCCAAGCAAAAGCCGCTCCAAAAGCAATAAACGGCGTACCGCTCAAAGCATTACTTAATATTTCAAACAAGCGCATGATCATTTTTCAACTCCAGCATTAGTTAAGATTTTTTCAATCTCCGCTTGCGGAAAAAATCCTTCATGCCTAGTTATCTCTTTTCCTGTTTTATCAAGAAATACCTGTGTCGGAATAGCTCGGATATGATATTCATTCCCGTATTTTTTGCCTTCTTCTGTCCATACATCATGAAAAACAACTTTTACTTTTTCTGCGTATTTTTTTTCGATTGTCTCTATAATCGGCTGCATTTGCTTGCAAGGAATGCAATTTACTGAGCCAAGCTCAACAAAGCTGATCTGCTCATTACCTGTGGGCAAATCCGATTTAAGTAAATCCGAAGTTTCTGCCAAAGCATCAGGTAATAAACCGCACACACCATTACTGCAGCCTTTATTGGAATTATGCTGCGGCAACGCTCCCAGAACAATTACTGCTATTACTAAAAAAATATTCTTTGCATTTGTCATATTTTCCTCCTCTTTTATACAGTAATCCAATTCACAATTTCATTAACCGAAGGGATTTTTCCAGCAGCCTTAACTTCTCCGTCAACCACTAAAGCCGGGGTAATCATAATTCCGTACTCCATTATTTCATTAATTTCTGTAACCTTTAAAATCTCCGCATCAATATTTTTTTGCTTAACCGCTTCCTGAACATTTTCATATAATTTTTTACATTTTGGACAGCCTGTACCCAATATTTCAATCTTCATCGCAATCTCTCCTATTTTACAATCATCCCGAATATAATTCTGCTGAATGTGGCCATAACAACCACTAAACTCACATAAACCACTGTCTTCTTTGTGCCAATAACTTTCCGGATAACCAGCATATTCGGCAAGCTCAAGGCTGGTCCGGCTAAAAGCAAAGCCAATGCCGGGCCTTTACCCATGCCAGCTCCGATAAGCCCTTGAAGAATCGGCACTTCAGTTAAAGTAGCAAAATACATAAATGCCCCAACCACGGAAGCTAATAAATTAGATAACAGTGAATTTCCGCCAACCGCCTTGGCAATAATCCAGGAGGGAATTAAGCCTTCATGATCAGGCCGGCCAAGCAATAATCCAGCAATAATTACCCCTAATAACAATAATGGAAGTATCTGTTTAGCAAAAGTCCAGGAGCTTTGCGTCCAGTCTATAATTTCCTGCTTTTTAAACCACTTGGCAATCATAATCGAAATTAAAAATAGAAATCCCGCGGATAAATACCATTTTATGGCAAACAAATCTGCCCATAAACCACTATCACCTAATTGTGGCTTTGCCCAATTAGCAAATACCAAGAAAGCAACCATTGATAAAAAATACACACCATTCTGGGCTAAATTTCTTGGTTCTTTTTCCTCTAAAGCTAATAAATCTCCTTGTACCTTTCGCGCTTGTTCTTCTTTTAAAAATATAAGATGCATTAAAAGTCCGATTATTACGCTGAATAAAATCGCGCCCACTGCTCTGGCCAACCCCAGCTGCCAGCCTAAAATCCTGGCAGTCATAATAATTGCCAAAATATTAATCGCCGGCCCGGAATAAAGAAAGGCTGTGGCCGGGCCTAAACCCGCGCCCCGTTTATATATGCCAGAAAACAAAGGCAAAACCGTACAGGAACATACTGCCAAAATGGTTCCGGAAATTGAAGCCACGCTATAAGCCAAAAACTTATTTGCTTTTGCCCCAAAATATTTAATCACTGAAGCTTGGCTGATAAAAACCGAAATCGCTCCGGCAATAAAAAATGCCGGAACCAAACAAAGTAAAACATGCTCTTGCGCGTACCATTGCACAAGCGCTATTGCCTCAAACACAGGATTGCGGAATGGCAAAAGCTCAATCGGTAAATAAAAACATGCCAGAAAACCGCCGAGCATTAATAAAAACTTATTCCGCTCTTTCATTAGATCCCCCCATATAGCCAAAAAGCTATTTATTTACTTAAAAAAATATTACTTGCAGCAAAGTTTCTGACGATTAGCTTTTTTTATTTTTTCCAAATCGCTCTTCACCAGATTATCATTTACGCACAAGCGTTTAAACTGCTTGATAATAAGCTCAATATGCTTGCCTGTTTCAATCAAACAATAGTCTGTCCAAAACTCGTTTTTTTCACTTTCAATCAAACCGGCATTTTTTAATTTTTTTATATGCCGCGATACGCTGGGCTGGGTAATCCCCAAGACAAAAGCTAACTCACATACGCATCTCTTCCGCGCTTGAAGCATTTTTAAAATGCGCAAACGATTAATATCGGCTAGGGCTTTAAATATTTTTTCTAATTCCTTCATATTACACCTAAAAATAGATTATTAATTAAATAGCCATATTGCTATATAGTATAATTTATTTTAAATGCTTTGTCAAATTAATGCATTTAAAATAACAGGCGGAGTATTAATGTTTACCGCGCAGCAATCTTTTTAAATTTTTCTTCACATTTTTTCTTATCTTTATTTTTGCACTTATCCTGATGGTATTTAACAGCAAGTTTACGATAAGCGTCTGTTATCTGTTCCATAGCCGCGAATTCTTCCAAACCAAGAACTATGCGAGCCTCAGCTATCTGACTGAAATCAAGCATTTTATTTACCCCATTATTTATCCGTAACAGGCTCTCCAATAGTACCTGAGCAGAATGTCTCATTATCCAGCTTGCTTTGGGCGCTCAATAAGCTCGAAGACTTATACGCGTCCCGGTAATTTACAAATGTCACGTATCCGCCTGAAATATTAGCGGCTCTATATCCGTGCTGATTAAGAATTCTACAAGCAACATGCGCTCTTACTCCATACTGGCAAAATACGGCGATATTCCTGTTTTTAGGGATTTCATTCAACCGCTCTCTTAATTCATCAACCGGAATGTTCACTGAATTCGGCACATTGCCTCTATCGTATTCCCCAACTGTCCGGGTATCCAGCAAAAAATCTTCTTTCAAAATATCTTCCCATTGAATTAATTTAGTTATGTCCCGCTTATGATTTAAAGCTGTCATGCCAATAAGATTAATCGCGTCTTTTGATGTGCCGTATGGCGGAGCATAACATAATTCCAATTCTGCCAGATCCTTTATTAACATCTTTTGCTTTACCGCGACAGCCAGCACATCGGTTTTTCTATCCACGCCGTTTTTGCCTACTATCTGCGCGCCAAGCACAATCCCGCTATCCGGATCATATAAAAGTTTTATCGCCATCTTCACCGCGCCCGGATAATATCCCACATGGTCAGCGGGATGCGTATACACCTTTGAGTGATTAATCTTAGCGGCTTTTAGCGTTTTCTCGCTTGCTCCGGTCATTGCAGCGGCTAGATTAAACACCTTTACTATAGAAGTTCCAATAGTTCCGGCATACTCATCATCTATCCCGAATATATTATTCACCGCGACAAGCGCTTGTTTAGCCGCGGGACCGGCTAAAGGGACATTACGATATACAGCAGTTACCGGGTCAAAACTTTCTACAACATCACCAATAGCATAGATTGACTCATCCGATGTCTTCATTTTAGCATCAGTTACAATCCCTTGGCTGCCTAGTTTTAACCCCGCTTGTTTGGCAAGATTAGTTTCAGGCCTTACTCCTATAGCCATAATAACTAAATCTGTATCCAAACCTTTCCCTGATGCTGTATGCACTTTATATCCATTATTTTCCATGCTTATCTTTACAACTTCTTCATTAAGATAAAGCCTGACATCATGCGCCATGATTTCCCGCTCAAGGATTACCGCCATATCCTTATCAAAAGGCGGCATAACCTGATCCATTTTCTCAACCAGATATGTTTCCACGCCTCTTTCCCGCAAATTTTCTGACATCTCTAAACCAATAAATCCCGCGCCGATCACCACCGCTCTTTTTACTTTAGCCAAATCAAGCGCTTCTTTAATTCTGTCAATATCAGGCACAGTGCGTACTGTATGCACGCAAGGCAGATCCACGCCTTCAAAAGCAGGCACAATCGGCTCAGCCCCCGGAGAAAGAATAAGCTTATCATAGGTTTCCGAATAATTTCGGTTGGTTGCAAGATCTTTTACCTGAATCGTTTTATTTATAGGGTCAATCGCTTTGACAAGGTGCCTAACACGCACGTCGATATTAAACCGTTTTTTTAACCCCCGCGGTGTCTGCACCAGTAGAAATTGCCGTTTTTTAACCACATCACCCGCATAGTAGGGCAATCCACAGTTAGCAAATGACACGTATTCGCCTCGTTCAAACATTATGATCTGAGCATCTTCATTTAATCTTCTCGCTCTGGCCGCTGCCGCTGCTCCTCCGGCAACACCGCCGATAATCAATAATTTCATTTTTCCTCCTTACTTATTTCCCTTATTTTTTAAATCAACTTATTCTTCTTTAAATTATTAAACATCTCCCGCATCATCGCTTCATCTTTTAAAAAATAACATTTCATTTTCCCATTCTGCCGGCTGTCCACAATCCCGTTTAATTTAAGCAAAGATAAATGCTGTGATATATTCGGCTGATTTACTTGCACCAGTTCTTTTATATCATTCACACATTTTTTTCCTAATGCCAGCTCATTGACAATCATCAACCTTGTCGGGTGTGAAAGCGCTTTTAAAAATTTAGCCGCCCTTAGATAATTATATTTTACTTTCGCCATGAGCCCTCTCTTTGTTATATAATCATATTCGAATATCTTTATATAATATTCAGCGAAAACTGTCAAGGTAATACTAGATAAATTACCGGCAAATACTCCGGCTTAAACAAATTAATGGTTTAAGACATACTCGAATCAGCGCTTTTATATTATTATTGCTTCGGATTTTCTCAGCAAAAGGCGGGCTGTATTTATAATAATTTCGCACAAAACTTATTCCTAATTTATTAGTCAATAAATATTGATCGCGGAATTCACGCAAAACATATACTTCTTTGGACATACTGCTGCCATAGGCGGCAGTAGCAATAAAACAACCGCCGCCTCCCCCGCCACTATCCTGAGCTGAATCAGGGTCACTAATTGCCACAATTGCTGATCCAGCAGCAACCATATAAATCGAAAAATGATTTATATTAGCGGAAACCGTTTGATTTACTGCATCTACTATGCAGCCTGAAACCATCTCCCATTTCAAGCCCGCGATATTATAGTAATATATATTCAAATCCTGAGCATCAATATTAATAAAGTTACTGTAAGGCAATGTTATTCTGGCCGGAGTATTAAAAAATGTTTGACCTGGTCCAAAATCTACAACATTACCCAATCTGGTCAAGCCATTATCCGGTTCCGGAGCACCCACTGATTCAGCAATTGTAATCGTAATCGGCGCGTCAATCGCGTCTGGGGGTATTTCAATTTTGCTGCCAGCTATGCTGCCCGAACTTACGGCAACAATACCGCCGATATTATTATCAATCTTTTGAGTGGTAATTTCATCAGTTACGATATAAGTATTGCGGCAAAAATATATTGCTTCATAGCCATTGCTGTTATCTGTCCATGTCATATAATAGTGTCCGCCAACAGAATCCATCCCTAAACAAGGATTTTCCTGTTCTCCCGGCGTGACAATAGACGCGAATTCCGAAAAAGTATAGTTATTATAAGTTGCTCCTGCCAGATTAATCACTTTATTAGCATTATGCACCTCACTCCAGATTACTGAGACATCATTACCAATATCTATGCTAAGATCATAATTACCCAGAGCTGCTTCACTTAAAATATCGGTATTAACATTTTTTGACGCGTTTAAAGTATAATATCCATTTAAATATCGATAATACGAAAACTTTAAATTAGCTTGATTTGATAATAACTCTTTCCAAAGCAGATAAACATTATTTCCATCTGATGAAACTTCCATTTCCGGCTTAATTGCCGCGCTGGAACTATTACTCACCGTAATGTCTGTACCAAAAAGCTCTTTTCCATCAAGTATATTCTTATTTGCACGATCAAAATAAATACTGGAAGTTCCATTAGAATTATCCGCCCGCCAAGCGACAAAAGTTCGGGCGCTGGTATCAAGTTTTATTATTGGATCTTTACACTGCTGTGAACGGTCACTGTCAATCCGAATACTATTACTGACAAAAACATCCCAGGGATCACTATAAGCAGCAGTTGTTCTTGTATAGCGAACGCTGGAGGTTAAACCATTGCTTTCAATCCAAACCACATATATTACCGCTGGTTCCTGAGTCCAGGAAAGACCATCACTTTGCAGCGCTGGACCCACTGCGATTGCCGGAAACATTTGATCAGTAGCATTATAATCAGCATATATCCGCTTGCTCGGGCTAAAGAAAGTTTCAGTGCTGTTCATTTTCGCAATATAAATATCCCAGTCTCCGGAAACTGCCTTTTGCTGCCAGCTGACATATACATTGTTTAGGATGTCTAAAGCAATACAGGGAAAGCGCTGTTCCGCGCCTGCGGCATCAGGATTTACTCTAATCGGAGCGGAAAAAGTCTTGCCAAAATCATCTGATCTTACACAGTAAATATCCCATATATCCGTACTGCTCCGCTGCTCCCAAGCAATAAATACATGCTTACTGTCTACTGAGTTGGCAATTACCGCATTATCCTGCTTAAATCCTGTATCTGCTGTTTGGGCAGCTAAACTAAGATTCAAAGGTGCGGCATTAAAAAAAGAACTTACCGCGCCGATTTGAAAATCCTGAACCTTAAAAGAATAATTATAAAGATCAAGATAATTGCCTTTAACATCTGCCGCGTTTAAGCTCACCAGCACATTTTCTTCATAATTAAAACATTCCACCGGATCATACATCAAAACATAATCATTAGCTGTTTTTTCCACTATTTCTACTTGATAGTACTGAGTATTACCATATACATCTTTATAAGTCTGGACAATGCCATTATTTATAATCAGAATGCCATTTACTGACATATTGATCGAAGTGTAATCTATATCCGATTGGGTATCAACTATACAAGCCTTAATATTAGTTGATCGGGAAATATCCAGAGAATTGGCTTCAGGGGAACAGTCCCGCACAATCGGAGCTGTTTCATCTAAAGCATCGGTAAATATCCAAAAAGTATAGCTATCTGTAGGCATTTGATTGGCCGCGTAGATATTACTTGAAAGCAATATGATTATTAGCAGCATCGCGATGCTCGCCCTGATAAATTTAATTAAAAACATTCCTACCCCTATGAAAAAAATTCCCGCGCAATAATTCTTATTTTTTACTTCCCAGCCTTAAACTATGGCGCAAGGTCTCGTGCTTTAATTGTCACAAATACCTGATGGCCAATAGTAAAATCCCGAGCGAACCGTTCAATTGCTGATAAAAAAACTCTCTTTTTATTCATATCCACACCGGAGTATATCCGAATGATGATTAAGAGAAGATGAAGATAAGATTAATTTTTCTTAATGTTTGGCAGGTTGATAAACTGGCAGGATTACGGTAAAGACAGAACCCTTATTAGGTTCACTGCTGACTAAAATACGCCCTTGATGGATCCGGATAATAGACTGAACAATTCCCAAGCCTAACCCACTGCCAGGATGCTGTTCATCGCTTGAAGCCCGGAAAAACTTATTAAATATTTTCGAAATATCAGATTCATGAATACCAATCCCTGTGTCGGCAATATTGATCTCTACTTTATTTTTCTGCTGTTTAACGCTGATATCAATCCTGCCGTTTGTCGCGGTAAATTTAATCGCGTTATCAATCAGATTAAAAAATAATCTGCGCAGTTCATTACGATTAGCCATTAGCTCTATTTTGCTTTTCATGGCCTCCAGATTGACAGAGATCTGTTTTGCTGCTGCCAAGATTGTGCTTTTTTCATAAATATCTTTTAAAAACTCGCTTAATTCAACACGCTCAAAATTAATTAACTGCTTACGATAATTCATATCCGCCAGCATCAGCAAATGATCTATTGTCTTGAGCATTCTTTCTACTTCCTGCAGATTGGATTGCATCACAGATTTACATTCCGCGGGACTATGCTCAGTTTGCAATGCTACTTCTGTCTCTCCTTTTATAATTGTTAGCGGAGTTCTCAGCTCATGCGCAACATAGGAACTAAAGTCTTCAACATAGGTAAAGGACTCTTCCAGTCTTTCAATCATATCATTAAATGATTCAGCCAGCGGTTTTATTTCCTGATCAATATCCTTCAGATTAACCCTGGCACTAAGATTTTTATGCGAAATATCATTAGCAATTTTAGCAATCTGTTTCACCGGACGAAGAATCCGCCAAACCAATAAATAGCTGAAAATAACCGCTGCCAGCATTATCCAGGGAATACTGATCGCGCTTTTATTTATCCGTTCCCGTAAAACATAGATAATTGGATCAGTAGATATTCCAATTTGCAGCGTATATTTGCCAAGATCAGCGAAGTCAACCGGCATAACAATTATTCTTAAATTTAGGCTTTCCTTATATACTATATTGTGAAAAGCCGGCTGGGCATTATCTGTCTTTGCGTAAGCTTCGAGAAAGCTACTCAAACCTCTATCAATGTTCGGCGAACTAACCACTGTCTTACCTTCTTCGTTTAAAAAATTAATATAATCTTTATTCAGCGCCAGATCTTCTCTGGTTTTACGCCAGATCTCTTCAATCCGCGTCAGTTGTTCTTTATCCGGATAAGTAACATCAACCCCTAACATTCGTTTTGCTCCAAAAATAACTGCTCTTTTTGACTCTCTGAGCGGAGTTGTAAAAACGCGCAGATTTTTTCGCACTTCAGTGGCCTTGGCAATCAATTGAGTATCCGAATCACGATACAGTGTTTGATAAAGGTTATAGTAAAGCGCAGCGCGGTAGCCTACCAGAAGCAGTCCTAAGGTTCCGACATATAAAACACAGAGTTTGAATTTAATCGAATTGATTTTCATGAAGATTTACTGTTCAAAACATAGCCTACACCGCGAACAGTTTGAATACAGCTTTTTTTGCGGTTAGAATCAAGCTTGCTTCTTAAGTTATTTATAAACACGTCAATAATATTAGAAAAACTGTCAAAATTCTCATTCCAAACATGCTCAGAAATCATTGTCCGGGTAATTACCTGATCAACATTGAGCATAAAATATTCTAAAAGACTATATTCCTTAGGAGTAAGCACTATTTCTTTGTCCGCCGTTTTCACCTTATGCGTAATCTGATCAAGCACAATGCTGCCGACTTTTAAAATCGATGTTTTCTCCTTACGCGTGCGCCGCATCAGCGCGGCAACTCGAGCCGTAAATTCTTCAAAAGAAAAAGGTTTAACTAAATAATCATCCGCTCCGCAATGCAAAGCATGCACCTTATCCGCCACTGAACTTTTAGCAGTCAACATCATTACCGGACTATCAATGCCCTGAGCTCTGAGTTCTTTACAGACCGTAATCCCGTCTTTGCCTGGCAGCATAATATCCAGAATAATCAAATCATAAGGATTTATTTCCGCCAATTCCAGGCCTTTTTCTCCATCAGCAGCAATATCTACGGCATAGCGATGCGCTTTAAGCCCTCGCTCAATAAAACTGGCAATTTTCTTCTCATCTTCTACTAATAATATGCGCATAATTCTCTTCCAATAATATTAATTCCAGGAGTTTGTTCTGAACAATAAGGAAAGACGTCCTATCTTTGATATTTACCATGTTCAAGCTATACTTATATTTTCAGGGTTTTAGCTGATATTGTCAATAAATTAATCATCTTGGGAGCTAAATAGAAAAAACACTACGAAAGTTATCCACATTGCTACTTGTTGTTATAATTATTGGTTTAGCTAATTTTATGCTATAATACTTTTAATAAAACTATTCTTAATTAAATTAACAAAGGAGGTCGTTATGGCAAATTACACTGTTAAAACTATTGATTTTAATCTGCAGGTTATTGAACCGCTAAAATATCTGTTCGCGGACATTCTTAGATTTATCCCAACACTGATAAAAACCGCTGGAATTATTTTAATTGGCTGGGTTATTGCCAGGATCGCGATGATTGTGATCAAAAAATTCTTAATTGCCATGAATTTTGATAAAATCGCGGAATCAACCGGAATCACGGAAGTTATCAGCGAAAAGAAAATCGGGATGACCCCTTCAATATGGATCAGCAAACTTTTTTACTATTTTGGCTTATTTTTAACCTGGATCATTGCCCTTGATGCTTTGCGGTTAAGACTGCCTTCTGCACTGCTCCAGGATATTGGCGGGTTCTTATCAACATTATTTATGTCTTTAATAATTCTTTTTATTGGTTTATTCTTGAGCACTGTAATTTCTAAATTTGTTGAAGTCACTGCTAAGAAATTAGGCATTGCTCAAGCCGGGACACAAGCCGGCATTATCCGCTGGGCAATTATTATATTTACTTTTATCGCCTGTTTAAGTCGATTAGGGATGCCGCGCGATTTTCTATTTATAATCATGTCTGCCCTGGGCATTACTTTATGCATTACCTTCACCATTGCTTTTGGCATAGGCAGTATTCCCTGGATTCCTAAAATATTGGATAAAATGTCCAAACAATAATAATTTGGATAAAGCGATAATAAAATAAAAGCAAACCCCTCTTTTTAAAAATGAGGGGTTTGCTTTTACTCATTGATTTTAAATAAAATTCATAAAAAATCTCAGATCTTTTTCTTGGGCAAAGTAATGATCAATTTATCTCCCTTGTTCTCCGATTTCATTTTTGTAGTATCAGCATCTTCCGGTAATACTAGAGAACGCATAAAACTCGCATAACTTTGTGAGCTGAAATATTTATTTTTCTGATCTTTGCTCTGTCCTTCGGAGCGCTCACCTTTTACAGTAAGCGTTCGTTCATTGATTTGAATATTAATCTTTGACTGGTTAAACCCAGACATATCAAATTCAATTACATATTTATCTTTCTCATCCTTTAGACCAAAAGCATCATCATAAAACACATCGCTGCTGAACATTCCCTTACTGGATAAACCACCCCAGTTAAAAGAGTTTTTAAACATTCGGTTCATTTCCTGCTGCATCTGGAGCATTTCTTCCAAAGGATCCCAAGCCCTCTGATTGCTTTTTTGCCCCCAGCCTGAGCTATGCGGATAGCGCATTGTCGGATTTTGTTTTTCTGACTCCAAAACATCAATTCTTTTTTGTAATGCTTCGATTTGCTGTTTCAACTCCCCCGCATTATCTTCGCCGGCAAAACTCTGATTCAAAGCATTAAAAAAGAATATTCCTGAAAACAAAATTACCATCCCCACTGCAATCGGCGCGAATTTTCGTTTCACAATAATCCCCCCTTTACTTTAAAATCTCAGGTTTTAATTTCAATTTTTTTCGGCTGAGCTCTTTTTGCCAGAGTTAATGATAGTTTCAAAATTCCGTTTTTATACTCAGCCTCAATCCCCTCTCTATCTACTTCCGCGTTAAGCTCAAAACTTCTGCGATATTCTACGTTTTGTCTTTCCTGATAAAGCGCTTGATATTCTCCGGAAATATTCTCTTTTCTTTTTATTGCTTTTATTGCTAAGATATTGCCTTCCACACAGACATCAATTGTACTTTTATCCACCCCTGCCATTTCTATGGCCAGAACTATCTTTTGATTCTGATCATAAATACTGGCAACAGGTAAAATAGTTGGCATTCTCTCATTTTTCGCGAATAATTTATGTTTTTCTAACATTAATAGCCTCCTTTTTAAAATTTAGCCCTTATTTTATCTGCACTTTGATTTGTTTGGGTTTTGCGTCTTCTCTTTTAGGCAGAGTTAAACTCAAAACCCCATCTTTATATTGCGCTTCAACCTTTGCATCATCAACCAAAGCCGGCAGCTGAATAGTCCGATAAAAACTGCCGTAAAATCTTTCAGTTTTATAGTAATTTTCTTCTTTTACCTCATGCTCTTTTTTCTTTTCTCCCTTAATGATCAGATTGTTATCCTGAACAGAGATTTCAATTTCATCCTTAGCTAAGCCCGGCAAATCCGCTTTTACCAGAAAACTATCCTTTGACTCATGGATATCAATTGTCGGAGACCATTGACTTCCCAGCAGAGTTGTTTCTCCAAAAGGATTATTCGCAAAAGAAAAATCAAACAATCTATTCATTTCCCTGTGCAAATTTTCTAATTCTCCGAGCGGATCAGATAACCAATTATTTTTACGATATGGAACTAATGACATAATACACCTCCAATTTTTTTGTTTAATTTTATTTATTTAATTTTCCCATCAAGATGCCAACACAATTTAAAAACTCATTTCCCATCCCCTTACTGATTGTTCCTGCTACTTGGTAAATCACCATACCAGCACCTCCTTTCCCCTTGCCAATTCCTGGCACTCTATAGACGAGAGTGCCAATTGTCTGTTAAAAAAATTTTTTCCTAGTCGTTTTTTGCTTCTATTTCCAAAATAACTTTAAGTCCTTTAATATTAACTCCTTTTTCATTCATATACACCCAGCAATGCGCTAATTTTTTCAATTCCCGCTTAGAGTACAACCGGGATGATCCAACTAATTTTCGCGGAGGACTGACAACCCCCTCGTTATCCAGCTGCTTGATCACCCAAATCGGAATATCCAATAATCTTTGAATCACGCCGGTTGTATAAATCGGTTCATCGACATCGATTATGAACTCAATAAACTGCTCTGGGTTTTTGCTATTTTTATTTATCATCTCTGCTCCCATTACATAATATATCATATTTCGGAGATTTGTCAACATAAAATCGAAATATTTTTTTCGATTTTCGAAAAATTTAAAACCTAACCGTTTTTCCTGTTTATTTTTAAGATTATATTCGAGAAAGGGATAACGATTGCTTATTCATACCTTAAAGCTTCGATTGGATTAAGCTCCGCGGCTTTTTTTGCTGGCCACAAACCAAATCCAATGCCCACAATAATCGAAAAAGTCGTGGATAAAACAACACTAAACAAAGAAACCTTGGTTGCCCAGCCAACAACCGCGGCCATAATAAAAGCCGCTCCGGCTCCGAGTAAAATACCGATCAAGCCGCCGCTAAAAGTCATAACCACGGCTTCTATTAAAAATTGGAACATTATATCGCTGCCGCGGGCACCGATTGCTTTACGCAAGCCGATTTCCCGGGTTCTTTCAGTAACAGAAACAAGCATAATATTCATGATTCCAATACCACCGACCAATAAAGAGATCGCCGCTATACTGCCTAAAAGCAGGCTCATTGTTTGCGTTGTACTAGAGAGCATTTGCTGAATTTCACTCATATCCCGGATCTCAAATGAATCATCATCTTTGTATAATTTATGCTTCTTTTTAATAACAGCTCTGACCTGATCTTGCGCCGCGGCCATTAAGCCCACATCCGCGACCTCTACATAGATTTGATCAAGGTAATCTTTACCCAAAACCCGATACATGGCTGTGGTAACTGGAATATAAACAACATCATCCTGATCACGCCAGCCGCCGGAACCCTTTTCCGGAGCAATCCCAATCACTTGAAAATTAATCCTATTTATTTTTATCTGCTTTCCTATGGGATTGCGATTGTTAAAAATTTTATTAGCCACTGTAATTCCAATAATCGCGACCTTGTCCCTGCGGGTAATTTCTTCCCTTGTGAACCATCTGCCGATTTCCGGAACTGTTGCTCGCATTTGAGCATAATCATAATCCACACCCTCAATACTTGTATTCCAATTCGCGTTCTCATAAACAATCTGCGCGCTTCCCCGGCAGCTGCCGCTGGCTTTCTTAATATAATCCGATAAACCCCTGATTGCCGTTACATCTTCAAAGGTAAACCGGGTAACTGTTCCGGAAGCCGCCCCATGCATTTGCGCGTGGCCCCCGCTAATCGTCAGGAGATTTGAGCCCAAAGATTTAAGCCTCTGCTCCATTGATAATTTAGCCCCTTCACCTAAAGCCATCATCGCGATCACCGCGGCTACGCCAAAAAGAATTCCCAGAATTGAAAGAAAGGAGCGGACTTTATTTGAAAAAATAGCTTGGAATGCTTGATGACAATGCTGGAGAAATTCCATCCGGCCAAAAGAAGAATGCTTTTGCGCGACAATGTCTGATATAGAGAAATCATCTTGCACAATTTCTCTTCCCATAATATTTTTATCAGTAAACACATCAGTTTGGATTTTACCATCACGCATGGTTATAATTCTTTTTGCTTGTTCGGCAACTTCCCGTTCATGCGTTACCATTATAATCGTCTTGCCCTGATCATTAAGTTTTTTTAAAATCTTCATTATTTCTTCTTCGCTCTTAGTGTCCAGATTGCCTGTAGGCTCATCAGCGAAAATTATCATCGGATCATTAATCAATGCCCGGGCAATAGCCACTCTTTGCTGCTCGCCTCCGGAAAGTTCATTTGGTCTGTGGGTTTTACGTTCCGCCAATCCCACGGCTTTCAACTTTTCAAAAGCTTTTTCCTGAATATCAGTTTTTCCAGCATAAATCAGCGGCAATCCTACATTTTCAATAGCGCTTATTCTGCGCAGAAGATGAAATTGCTGAAACACAAAACCCGCTAAACGATTGCGCAAGGCGGCTAATTCACTGTCATTTAAATGGGAAATTTCCGTATTAAATATCTTATACTCACCCTTATCCGGACGATCGAGAAATCCAAGCAAATGCAATAGCGTGGATTTACCTGATCCGGATGGTCCCATAATTGCCACAAACTCTCCGGCTTTTATGCTAAGACTTACTCCGCGCAGCGCGTAAACCGGCACTGCGTCAGCATGATATGTTTTGGAAATATTATTTATTTTTATCATTATTTTTCTTGCGAGACGGCATAAATGGATTTGTTCCTGTTTCTTGCTTTTTCGGTATATATTTTTGATCTTTAATCATCACAATATCCGACACGCTTAATCCGCTGATTATCTCAGCACTGCTAATATCTGTTAAGCCAACTTCGACTTGTCGTTTTTCATTGCCCTTATTTTTTTTCTTCTTAACCAGCACATTTTTTTTTCCAGCCTCTTCCTGTACTGCTTCCAAGGGAATCAATAGTACTTTTGTCCGTGAATTTTCCGTAACATCAACATTCGCGCTCATCCCTGAGCGAAAAAATTCCGGGACCTCCCGCGGCAGAATATCTACATCATAAATCGTAACATTATTAATTAATTGAGATTCATAGGCGATATGATCAACAACTCCTTTGATTTTATCTTTAGGATACGCGTCTAAAGCGATTACTGCCTGCTGTCCGATTTTCACTCTGCCAATATCGGTTTCATCAAACTGCGCGTTTACGATCAACCGGTCTGACAATACTAGTAAGGGCTCACTGGTGGTAATTGTCTGTCCCGGCTCAAAACCCCTGACAATTACTTTTCCATCGATCGGGGAGATAATTGGCGTTTTTTTGTAAACCTCTTCCCAATATTGACGCGTCTTATCCCCTTGGGATATTGCCGCGTCAATAAGCGCTGCCCGCTCGGTTGAGCTCATCCAGGCCAAAGTATCACCTTTTCTAACCACAGATCCTTCCTCAACTAAAATTTCCTCGATCCTACCGCTGATTGATGGCTTTATTTCCAAGCGGTTTTGCGGCTCAACAACCCCGGTCGTTGATATTATTAAAGAAATATTTCCAATCTCCGGATTTACTTCCTGAAAAGACCCTTTATTGTCTGCTGCCTTTTTCGCTTTTGAAAAATAGCCAAGACTCATTAAACAGACAAGACCGATGATTAGCCCTAAAAACCATTTATTTTTTAGCATATTCTAATATTCCCCCTTTTGATTGAATCCAATATGCTTGCGCGAATAATAAATTTTCCTGCGCATCAAGATAGGCTTTCTTGGCGCTAACCAGATTATTCTCAATAATAATCCAGTTATCAAAAGTAGTCAGCCCAGAGGAATACTGCGCGTTAGCAATCTTTGCCCTCTCTAAAGCGGCATCAAGAAATTTCTTTTTAACTAAAACCATATCTCGAGCATCCTGCAGATCTTTCCAGGTTTTTTCCAAGGTATAAACCACACTGTCCCGGCCGCTGCGTTCACTGGCCTGGGCTTGCTTCCATTGCGATTTAGCCTTTTCAATCTGATAAATCCTGCTGCCGCCTTCAAACAGCGGCAAAGAAACTGTTAAGCCTGCTGACCAGGCATCATCTTCCGGAGGCCATTCTGAATTGCTTCTGCCCATGGAACCGCTTAAATAAACCTTTGGGAATAAATCCCCTTTCGCCGAACTATAATTAAATCTGGCCGCTTCTTTTCTGGCAATCAAGGCTTTGAGAAACGGCGTATTATCGGCCAAAGCTTCGCAGTTGGGATAGGAAGAGTCAATCTGCTTAAGATTCAAATCTCCGGCAACTTTAATCAAAGTTCTATTTTTTCTACCTAATTGAATAATCAAGTCCTGCTGGGCCAACAAAATATTTCTTTTAGCCTGCGCGACCTCAAAATCCGCTTGGGCCAAATCCGCTTCCGCGGTTAAAACCGCTCCCCGATGCTCCCGGCCTGCCTCATATCTAATTTTAACCAGCTTTAAATTATCGCTTCTTCTCTTTGCGATTTCCTCAGTAAGCGCGGTAAGTTCCTGGGCTCTTAGCAGCGAGGAAAACGCGGTATTTAAGCTAAGTCTGATATCAGAAGACGCTACTAAATAATTATACTCCGCGGCATCAAGCGATTTTTCTGCCGCATGAATATTCGATGTTGTTTTTAATCCGTCAAACAGCAACTGTTCCGCGGAAACGCTGTAAGCGTAATTTTTAGTCTGATCACTTCCTTCTACTTTGGATTTTTTTTCACTGGCTTGAGCGGATATTTGCGGCAAAATATTTGCTCTGATGATGTTTTTATCAGCCCGGGATTGAATAACTTGTTCCTGGGCATAGATCAACTCCGGATGATTTTTCAATGCTTCTTTAACGCAGTCATCCCAAGTAAGGACTTCTTCAGCCATGAGAAATTTTGGCAACAATACACAAAACAAAAACAGGCTTAAACTAAAAACAGTAATCTTCCAAAACGAATTAAGCATATATAGTTTTATTTCCCTTATTTAGGAATACATTTAAGTTAATAACCAGCCAGTTTGCCAAAATCATTTCTTTTCCTGTTTGGAAAGCTCTTTTTTCAGAGCTTCGATCCGGATTTCAAAATGTCTTAAGAAACCGGCCAGACTCTTAGCGGGAATAAAACTGATAATCTCACTTTTGCCCGGAGGTCCGGACATAACAATCAGCTGATCCCCGGCTTTAAGCTTAAGCGCTTTTCTTGCTTTCATCGGAATAACCACCTGGCCTCTTTGGCCGACAGTCACAGTTCCAAATACTTCGGGTGAATCTTTCATCACAATCTCCTTAAGCATAACGCTTAAATAAGTATGAAAAGTATGAAATTACATATTAATAATACTTGAGGATTGGGAATTTGTCAAGAGAGTTTCTTTGTTCGCAACGGGTGGGATTATGAATGACAACCGTTGCCAAACATACATGAAGGCGATGCCTGACACGGGCCTTTTTGAGCGCAAAAATCCTGCTTTGATTTAGAACCAGTCGAAATAAAACCACTGGATATTTTTTTCTGAAGTTTTTTACTGCCGCAATGAACACATTTTATTTCAACCTTAGACTGAGAAACTCCCAGCAGAAATTCACTTGTCTGTTTACAATCACTGCATTCATATTCATATATCGGCATAACCTATTGTCCTTTTTTTCAGCGCCTTTTAAAAACACGTTTTTTCTTAGAATTATACAATCTTCGCACTCTGCGGGTTTGCGCAGTATTAATCGCCAGCACATTTTCCTTTTTCACATCATAAACAGATTGCGCCTGTAATCCATGGGAAAGAAAAACCTTTTTGATTTGTAAAATCTGCGCTTTTGACAAAGGCTTACACTCAGAGGCCCGCAAAGGCGTATTAATATATATCTTATCTGCTTTTATTTTTTTAGCTAATAAAGCTATTTCTTCAGCAATATGCTGGTTTTCCTTTACAAACATTATTTGTAAAGCTAATGTTCCTTTATATACTTTACGCAGTTTTTTAAGACCAGTTATAATTTTCAAAGCAGTGATATTTTTATAAGGATTATTCACACTTATAAGTACATCATTCGTACTAGCATCAAGCTTCGCCATTATGATATCAGCTTCCAGTAATTGATCTCTTACTGTTTTTTGCCCAAGAAGAACGGAATTCGTAATCACAGCCACGGGTTCTGGTCTTATTTTTTTTATTGCTCGAATAAGCCGTCCGAGATTAGCCGCTAATGTCGGCTCTCCGGTGCCGGATAAAGTAATGCAGTCGATTATTACTTCAGGCAGCGTTTTTATCTCGGCAATTATATTATCAGCGTCTATAAAAACCCGTCTTTTAGCAATAACTGGTTTTTCCCTGCCTACCTGACAATATACACAGTCAAAACAACACACTTTATGCTTCTGGGCAATCGGATCAACCCCCAGTGATCGGCCCAATCGCCAAGAACTAACTGGCCCATAAATATATTTAAAATCCTGTTTTTCCTGTGCCATTTTTCTTAAATACCTTTAACCAGTTATTAGAAAGAATAGATTAGCGATAAAACCGTTCTGGTGTCATTTTTCTTAGCCTCACCAGTTGGATTAGCATTAAACTCATCAATAAAGCTAAATCTTAAAGACATATTATCACTTAAAGGATTGGTAAATCTTGTTTCTGCTACAATCCGAAAATCATCACTTTCTTCCAGATTAGGATACGCGGTAATATCCTGAGAAAGCTTTGCTTTTTCAAAAACTGTTTTTTCACAAAAAACCCGCGGTACAAGAATCGCGTCCGTTCTTTCTTTGGTGCTATCAGTATAATTAATATGCTCTAAGCCAAAACCAACTTCTGCCATTGCCTTCCAATCTTCTGTGTCAGAAAACCAATAACCAATACCCGCGATAGGCAGCATTCTGTAATCAATATTAGAAAATTTATCATGCTCCACGGAAAATTTGTAAAAAGCATACCAGGGATTATCGACAAAATTTAAAGCATAACGCGCGGAGGCATTATGTTTCTGCCCATCCATTTTTTTATTCTGGGAAGAATATAAAGTGCTTGCTTTTAGAGTAACCTCATCTGATTCAGTTTTCTTATCCGCTTCCACCGCTCCGGTTAATAGCGAATTCTGAGTATTTCCTGTTGCCTTACTAAAACCAAGCGATAATTCCCGCTTCCAGATATCTTCGGCATGAGCATCCATAGCTAAACTGACAAAAATAATCCCAAACAATCCTAAATAAATAGTTTTCTTCATTTTTAATATGCCTTATTCCGTTTAATAAAATCAGATTATTTACCAAATGGTAATAAACTCTTAAGTTTTTTTGTTGTGTTTTTTACCGCATCAGTGGTTGTTCCCCCGACATTTAAAGCATCTCCGGCAATATCTCCTACCAGTTTACCCGCGTCTTTTACTGTTCCCTGAAGACTATCCGTTAAAGACCCTAGTTTAAAATTAGTTAACCTAGAAAGCGTTTTATCAGTCAAAGCCTTAACCACAATAATCCGGACAACCGCCTCTGGATCAGTAATATTTTCATACTGTTCATCAATATTCACATTAAATTCCTGGATGGAAGGTGCGCCGGCCTTAGAATAATCCTTGTATATGACCTTGCCGATTTTCAACTTCATTAAATCAATTTGAATTTGCAGCTTCTCCGCTGGCGCTGCTTTTGGCTGATCTTTTTTTACCGGCTCAGTTTTTTTTGCGGTTTGCACAGCAGTCAAAGAATCGAGATTTAAAACCCCTTTTTTATTTTTTACTATGATAAACTCCTTTAAATTCAGCCTAACTTCACTTAAACGCACTTTCTTTTTCAGCAAAGCGCCTAAATCATAATCAACATAAATCTCTGGCAAATCCATCATTACCTTATCTTCAAAATCAGCAGGATTGTATAAAACCAAACCATTGATCCCCAGCAATGTGTTCATCAGCCCGATATTCATGCTTTCAACCTGCATATTAAGACCGGTTACGACTTTAACCCCTGTAGTAACCGCTGCTTTTACAATCATATTCCTGCCGACAACAAACACAATAACCAGTACCAGTAAAAACCCAACAATACCAATTACAATTTTTTTAAGCATTATTCCTCCTTTTTCGATTAGCTTAAACAGAAATATTAAATCTTAGGATATTTTTGAGATTATTTCAGTATACAATTTACAGTCAATACTGTCAATTAATCCTTGAAACTTATCGCGTAACCTGGTTCTGCAAAGTCCCAATACCTTCTACAGACACCTCGATCCTGTCGCCCGGCTTCATTCTGCCTATACCCGGAGGAGTTCCGGTTGAAATAATATCCCCAGGCAAAAGAGTCATAATTTGGGAAATAAAACTAATTAGATAAGGTATGGAAAAAATAAGGTGGGAGGTTGAAGAATGCTGTTTTAACTTACCATTAAGATACGCGCTGATCATTAAATCATCTGTTTTAATCCTTGTTTCAAGCCAAGGACCTACAGGGCAAAAAGTATCAAAAGATTTGGCTCTTGTCCATTGCCCGTCTTTTTTCTGAATATCCCGGGCAGTAATATCATTTAAACAAGTATAGCCCAAAACATATGTTAAAGCTTTTGACTCCGGGATATTATGCGCTTTTTTACCAATAACTAAAGCCAACTCTGCTTCGTAATCAAGCTGCTTTACCCCAAGCGGATATTTGATATTATCCAGATGCCCAGTCAAAGCTGTTACCGGCTTTAAAAAAATAATCGGCTGTTTC
Organism: Candidatus Omnitrophota bacterium; assembly: GCA_018817585.1. GTDB lineage: Bacteria > Omnitrophota > Gorgyraeia > B26-G9 > B26-G9 > JAHITE01. Next base: position 35,936 of record JAHITE010000048.1, on the reverse strand, counting down.
GGTATTTTCATCCCCAGTTCTTTAGCATGATTTTTGTAATTTAAGCCAACTAAGACGATTTTCTGGGGGACAGTCGGAGCCAGCAATTTTACCTGTTTAAAATCAATAACTTGCTGGCTAAACTCAATGCCCGCAAAAGGAGCGGTTTTTAATACTCTGATTGATTTATCAACTAAGACTCCCCATAACTCCTGCTGTTTGTACATAAACCGCGCTATTTTCATATTATTGCTCAGCCTTTTCATTTTAACCAATAACCATAAAATTCTTTTATACCAATAGAATACCATAAAAACCAGAAATCAAATAAAAAAAAGACCCTTAGACAAAGGATCATTTTAAATTTTTCCAAGCAAGGCTTAATAATTAAAAAAGTTTATTGGAATTTGCTGCAAATATCTTTTAAAACTTTTACAATTATTTTATTTTTAAATTGGCTTACTTCCCGCGCTGTACTCGATCCGCCGACAACAAACACCGCATCCATTTTAGCGCGCTGAGCAGTATCCATATCCACAGCCATATCCCCAGCATAAACCGCATCCAGAATTTGAACATCTAATTTCCTTAATACTTCAAATAAAATTTTCGGCTTTGGTTTTAAGCTATTAATTTCATCAGCGCAAAGAATAAAATCAAAGTATTTTTTTATCCCCAAAGATTTAACCACTATATCAGTATAAGCAGCCGGACGATTTGAAGCAATAGCCAGTAATTTTTTTCTACGCTTTAAATTATAAAGCATCATTTTAGCATAAGGCTTTAATTTAGCATGGGTTTTTAAAGAACCCTTATGATGCGCCCGATACAAAGATAAAGCTTTTTCAACCTCATTTCTCGGGAAAAATCGCGCAACAAAATTTTTATCTCCATGGCCGATATTGCTTTTTATTACATCAAACGCTATCTGCTCATATCCAAACTTTTTCCGACAAAAATTAAGACTCGCGCTAATTGCCTGATAAGCATCAACCAATGTTCCGTCTAAATCAAAAATGAATAGTTTTTTAACTTTATTTTTCAGCATATTCTCACATTTTAAAATAAAAACTGGATGCCTATGATCATATTTTTACTTTAAATATGCTTTGATTATTTTCTGGTCCTGTACCGGCTTATCCATTGGCCCAACTTTAATATTTTCGATTTTCTGCACACTATCATAACCAGTGACTACTTCACCAAAAATAGTATGTTTCATATTAAGCCAGGGAGTTGGTTTTGTAGTAATAAAGAACTGACTGCCATTGGTATTTGGGCCAGCATTTGCCATTGCTAATATTCCCTTTTTATCAAAGGCCACATCCTTGGCCACTTCATCAGCAAAAGGTTTTCCCCAGATTGACTCACCGCCGCGGCCAGTTCCCGTAGGATCTCCGCCCTGGATCATAAAATCCTTGATAACTCTGTGAAATACAATTCCATCATAATATCCTTTTTCAACTAAACCGCGAAAATTCTCGCAGGTTTTAGGCGCGATATCGTCTTTTAATTTAATTTCAATAATCCCCTGTGTTGTTTCAAATACAACCATGTTCTTAGCCTCCGCTTTCTCTTGAGCCATCACATTTGTGGCCATAAACAAGCCAATTATAATTCCTAAAATAATCTTTTTTTTCATCCCGCCCCCTTTTTTATTCATCTCTCTTTAATCGGCAATAATCTTCAATAAACGCCCAAATACCAGACTTCGAAGTTTCATTTAATTTTGTAAATAATAATCCTGCCTCAAAATTATCTTTATTTTCGCATTTATTAGCCCAAACAACTTTTGCTTCAAGTTCTATCTGCTGATGAACACCTGGCAGCTTAAAGTTTAGTACCAAGCTATCCTCAGAAGCAACCTCCTGCTCGAGAATAAGTTTCATCCCGGCACGACTGATATCAATGCTTGAGCCATTAATTTTTTTTTGAGAATTAGCCAAATAACTTCCAATAATAGCTGTCTTCACATTACAGCGAATAAACTCGCGTGTTTCATCCACCCGGCTGGCACAATCATATATAAACTTTGACAAACGCTTATTATCTGAATCATTAGTATGATTAAACCTTACCCCCGTGGCAAAACGATTATTCCGCCCTGGTAACTGCCAAAGTATGGTGCCTTCAATAGGGAGCGGCCTGCAACCATCGGGAATATCCAGCTCAAGCTCTACAATAACTCCATTTTTTAACACAACATCAGTATATACATTTATGCCGATAAAACTTAGATCCTTCACCGCGATCTTGCGTTTTCCTTCAATCCCATCCTTAACCTTGAAACTTACTTCTGATAAACCTTTAACCCTAACAAATTTTCTTCTCTCTTTCATAATTACTCCTTGTTATTTATGCGGTCCTGTCCATCAGCAATACGCTCAAGCAATTTCACAATAACTGAAATATTCTTTTTCATAAAAATCGGAAAGCCAATTAAATAGCAGGAAAGGCCTAAACCCACAAATGTCCAGATAACAATCAACAGCTTAACCCAAATACTGCAGTTCACTCGCTACTCTCCTTTTTTTTAAAAAACTCCCAATGAATCACATTATCCAAAGAACGTTTCTTTGATTGCGCCTTTATTTCATCCGGAATACCTAAAGAAATAATGCTCACCAACTGCAAACCACTTGCTCTGAACATCTCAGACACCTGGCTGGCATATTCTTTTTTATCACCAGCTATCCAGCAAGCCCCGATGCCCTGAGCCGCGGCAGCTAAAAGAATATTTTCTGTTGCCGCGCACCCATCTTCCAAATAATATTTTGTCTTTCGGCAAAACACAATAATTGCTGCTTGAGCATATTGAATAAAACTACCATTTGCCGCTATTTCAGATAATTCGCGCAGGGTTTGCGGGCTTTGAACCACAACAAATTCCCACGGTTCAACCGCCCTAGCGCTGGGCGCTCTACGGCCAGCATTAACTAGCTGCTCCAAGATCACACGGCTAATCTCTGCTGATTTATATTTTCTGATGCTAGTCCGATTGCAAATTGCTTGGCTAAAATCCATATCCAACATCCTTATTTCTTGTTCCTCGGCATTCTTAAAATAACAGCGGTTATTACCACCGCGCTGAATAATACCATATTCGTAATATTAAATGTTTTCCAAACCATATCCGGGGAAGACATAGCAGCGGGAAACATTAATAAAAAACAAATCCATACCCCAAAAACCCAATAAAGACTTATGTCTTTTGAAGATCCTCGTTTAATCATTCTGTATATCAATGGGATATTCCACAAAGGTAATATAATTGAAGCAATTAAAGCGATTTTTCTCAACATAGATTAGATCACTCAACAGTTTTCAGCTCAAAAGCCTGCTTAACTTTAATTTTAGCATCAATAAAATCTTTATGACTAACATTAAACAAATTAGCGATCTTGCGAATAGCTTCCAATTCTTTAATATCCAATTCCCTGTCCACACAAGCCACGCTAAATAATATTTCAATAAGCTTAATTTTGGATTGATACAACAATTTCTTACCGATCAAACTCGTAAAACTGCGCGTATCTATTCTTTGTTTTATTTATTATCTTTATACTTAGCTTCAACATATTTTTCGATTTCCTGTTTAGCCGCATCGCTTATTTCCAGAAATTCAATACCGGTTTCAAATAGACTTTGTTCATTTTTTTTGACCCAAGCAACCACTGTACACTTAGCTATAATTTTTTCTGCTCGGCCAGGTAAAGAAAACTCCACGCGCAACAGAGTTCCCTTCTCCAGATGTTCACTGGCCATAACCTTTAAGCCCAGAGCACAGACATCCACACTAGTACACTGCTTTTTTACTTCAGGGTGATCAAGCAAATTATATTTTATTTCAGCGTTAAAATCGCATCTAACATATTCTCTGCGTTCAACTGTCCTGCCGGTTGACTCTTCAATAAAGCAAAAAAGTTTCTCTCTGTTCGCGTCATCAATATAGGTAAACTGTATCCCAGTATCAAGCAAATCCATGGTTACCTGTCTTTGCCAAACCACCTTGCCTTCAAGAATAATATCACCTTCAACCCCGGGAATAGTCAGCGCCAAATCCAAAACATCTTTTTCTGTTAACTTTTTATTGCTGATTATTCTTATACCCTTACAGCCAACATCTTCTAAACTAACCATATCTGGAGCATCATTATTCCCTTTGATTAAATACCTTGCATGCGCGTCAACATCTAAACGCACATAACCTCTTTGCTCTTTCATTGCCTTACCTATCTTCTTGAAATTGTTTAAATATTATCCTTAATAAGTCCTACATATCTTTTTACTATATAATATTAAGCATTTTTGTTCAAGCATTAAATACTTAAAATTTATTCAATATGATCTAAGATTAAAACTCCGTTCAAATGATCGATTTCCTGCTGCACCGCCCTACTTGCCAAATCTTTTAAACAAGCCTGAAATTGTTGCTTATTTTCATTTAAAGCGCTAATTTTAACAATCTGAGCACGTTTAATTTTCACATAAGCGCAGGGAACACTCAGACAGCCCTCCTCTTCATGCAAATGCCCCTTTTCAGAAATAATTTGAGGATTGATAAACACTAAAACCGGATCTTCGCTTTTAGCCAGCATTGAATCAGGCTCAAAATCATCAGCGAGATAATCTTTGCGCAAAACAAATACTCTTTTTAAATATCCGATTTGCGGAGCAGCCAGCCCTACACCATTAGGAGTAGCCAGTAAAGTATCCTTTAAATCCCGAACTATTTCCGATAACTGCGGATCATCGGCCTGCACCGCAATTGATTTTGCTTTTAAAATATGTTCTGATTGAGAAAATGATAGAATTTTTTTAACAGCCATAATTATCACTCTCCTATAATTTGCTTATTAGTTTCGATTGGCTCCGGAATCCTTAAAAGGAACACAAATCCGGCGATTAATAGCGGCACAAAACACAATAATGCTATCCGATAGCCCAATGCTTCAAACCGGCTAAAGACAAGCAGCAGCACCCCCCAAATAATCGGGCCGACTATGCCGGCCAAATAACAGATAAAATTAAACATGCCAAATGCTTCACCCGCGGCTCCCTCGGGCACAATATTAACCACAAATGCCCGCGAAACAACCCAGGTAGAGCCTAAGCTTATCCCGGCGAGAAAAACAATAATCCAATGATATGGAGGAACGACTAAAGCCGCCACAAACAAGCAAATAGTCCACAAAGAAAATACCCAGATCATTGCTCGTTTGCAGCCAATACGATCACTAATCAACCCTGAAGAAATACTGCCGATAACAGCAAATACAGTACCGAGAATTACAAACTTAAATACTTCAGCGTCATTTAAGCCAAATACTTTGGTCACATAAATTGACATAAATAGCATTGTTACATTAACCACGCACAAACCAAAAAAAGCAGCTTTTAAAAATTCGCGCAAAGCAGCATACTCATCTTTTTTAAAAAGAGTTATATACATCCGCTTAAAAATCTCAATAACTTGCGGTTGATTAACGCAAATTTTTTTTTGCTGCGCTAAAGGAATAACCCTGTCCTTTACAAACAACATACACGGCAGAGAAAACAATAAAAATAAAATTCCAGTCCATAAAAAAGAAGCCTGATAACCATGAGTAAGCACGATCGGCTTAGTGCAGAGCAATGCGATTACCGCGCCAAAATAACCAAACATTTTTCCCAAACCCGAGACCAGCCCCACCTTACCCGGGGAACTTATGTTTAACATTAAAGCATTATAAAAAATTGTTGCTACCTGACAACCGATATTAGCAATACCGAAAAATACCAAGGCAAAAAAAACATCATTGGTAAATCCCAGGAGTATGGTGAAAAATATACACAATAAAGTAAAGAAAATAAGAAAAGGCCGATGCTTGCCGCGCACATCAGCAACTGTACCAAAAATCGGGGCTAGCAAAGCAATGAAAAAAGTAGATATGCCAAAAGCAATGCCATAAAAAATCTCTGGGGTATGTTTTTCCAGAATCAGCCAGCGGACAAAATACAAAGACACAATGTTTAAGACAAAAAACTGATTTGCCGTATCATACATTGCCCAAGAGATAATTTGACTGTTTCTTTTAACGGTTGCAATCATGATTCTTCCTTCTAATCAAGTGAATTTCATAATAAATCAAGCTTTTAAAACTGTGCCCATAGTATAATATAATCTATAGTCTATGTCTCTATTTTTTTAATTTCGTTTTTCATCAGACTATCCGGAGCTTTAACCCCTGTCATTCATAACCTTAAATCATGCATGCTGGCGATTATTATACTCGGATTAGCGGTGGTTTTAAGCGCGCAAAGTCTGGGAAAAATTGCGATTATTGTATTTTTTGCTGAATACCTACTAGCTGATTTAAATTGTTATTGCTTGTTTTATTGAAATCTAAGGCCTGTTACTACATATCTACTGTTCTGTTTAGTAAGAAAAAGTTTTATCAAAACATCATCCTGCGATTTATCAAAAGTTGCTTTCCAAAGCACAACCACAAGATTATCTTTATTTAAACTACCCATATATTCCCGAGACATATAATTACCCATTGTTTGCTTAAGATAACGGGAAACCTGAAAAAATTTTGTTCTTGAACCCAGCACTTTTAATGCTTTATCAAAATCCTTTGAATAATCCATATAATTTTCCAGCTTAACTCCATCTAAGATATTATCCATGATCGGGTCCGCGACATCCTTCATTTCCTGGCTTGTCCTATTCCTGGGAGCAGCTTGAACATTTGAAGAACAAACCATTGAAACCAATAAACCAAATAAAAGCGCAATAATCATACAGCTTCTTGAGTATTTCATGTTCTGCTCCTTTTTATGTTTCTCTATAAAACCATTAATAGTGCCTTATTCTTATTATACTCTAAAAAAAAAATTAATCCAGCTTCTTGAAGTACAAAGGACTACTGATATTACTGCTATTTATTAAGAAAACCTGCTTTATTTAATTAATCAGCTATAGACTGAATTGCTTTTTCAATCTTTTTTTCAATGCCTCTTTCCAAAAATCCCGGGAGAATTTTCTTAATTTTATCTTTAAAATCTGACTCTAACCATTTGAAATTAGGTGATTTATATAATCCAGACAATTGGAAAACGAAATTTACCGCAGTGGTATCATTGCGCATTAAAGCCAGTAAAAGCTGAAACTTTGATGACTGGCTTAACAACTCCCGGGCAATACTTATTGAAAGTTGACTAGAAAGCATTTCATTGTTTTTTAAACTAAAATTTCCCGCCAAATTAATTTTTTCGCTGGCTAAATCAATCTCTTCCAGCATTGCCAGCTCATCAGTTATCTTAAACTTAGCGGAAATATTGGCAAAATCAACTCGGGTTAAAGCCGGAATATTGAAAAATTCCGACAGCCAAACAAAAAACCGGACATTTTCCAAAAAACCATTTTTAATTTCTAAATGTCCTTGCATCTGAGCGCGAGGATAACTATTATAAACAAGATCGCAGGCAAATTTGCCGTCAACCTTTCCTGTGAACTTAGCCTGAAGCTTACGATAAGCGCCGAATAAAGACAGCAGCACTGTTTCCATTTCATTAGCGCTGACATCTTCAACTTTTAATACACACCTTGTCTTTAACGGCTTATCTGAAATATCTAAAGCCACGTTCCCAGCTAATCTCCCGCCATAAATATCGCTGTTAAATAACGCGACTTTTAAATCTTTATTCATTAAATTAAACAATAAATCAAAATCGCTCAAAGAAAAATCATAAATTTTATCCGCTTTATACTGTAAAATGATTTGCTTCACAAAAAGCTTAATCCTCTGATCAGGAGTTAAGCCAAAACTGGCATTATTAAATAAAGCTTTAATAACTTGAACCGCGTAATTATTCGCACTGCCTTTTAAAAATCCCAGATTCATCTTGCCGTCTAAATTCCCCTCATCAATTGCGCAGGAAAAATCCATATCCAAACTTCGCGGATTATTTTTTCTTAGCACCAGCGCTTGCTGGGCAAATGTCGACAAACTTATATTCAGCGCGGTTTTTTCTAAAAAATCAATATCTGCCTTTATTTTTAGCGGAATATTATTAATAACCATAGTCGCTTGTTCTAAATTGATTTTTTTAGAAGCAAAGCGAATAATAAAATTAATATCCAGTATATTTAAACTTGTCGGAGAAACATTGACTTTCTGGGGAACGCGTTTATAGACTATAAGATTTCTAATATGATTTATCAGTTTATTTTCCTGATTTATCGAATACTCCTGTTTATAAAAATCATCTATTGTGGAAAATCCGCTTAAATTCAAAATACTGTCTTCCAAACTTCCCTTTAAATCAAGCTGAAATTTACCGCTGGCAAAGTTAAGAGTATCAATCGAAAACCCTTTAGGAGTAACCCTGCCGAAAAAATTATACTTGATTGGTTGAACAAAAACATTATCTGTTTGTTTTTCTTGCCCTAATGCCCGACTGAGCATGCGCAGATTAACATCGCCATAGCTTACAATTTTAAATCCCGGACCGATTTTAAGTTTTGCATTGGCGATAATTGCCCGCGAAGCGCTGCCCTTTCTTTCTAAAATATACTGAGAGTCTTCCATAACGATTTTCAGCGGTCGGCCCTGAGCCAATAAATTAATTATTTCCACAATACCATCAATGCTTTCTTTTAAAAATAGCGGATATTTAAAAAAATCAATCTTAGGCTGAATTAAATAGATTTTAGAAATAAACAGCTGTTTTTTAGTAATGATTTCTTTTAAAGAAAATACCAATGTTATTCTTTTAATCGACAGAGGGAAATTATCTGAATTTTGGCCATTACCATGCACCGCGACATCTTTAAGCACAATAAAAAAAGGCGGAAGATAATCAATGCTGCCAATTGTCGCCGGCTTATCCAAATATCCGCTTATTTGCTCCTCTATCTTAGCCTTGTTTTCCATAAGCGCTGTTTTTACAGCAAAAGAGACTAAAACAAAAAACAAACTTAACAAAGTAATTAAAGCCAGAACAAAAACTAGTTTAGAAATAGACTGTTTCAAACAATTCCTCATTTATATAAACTTCCAATCGATCAATAAAATATACAGCTTTATATTTGAGCCCCATGGGAGATTGATAGGGATATTCTTTATATTCACTGAATAAAAGACTAAGCTGCTTGAAGGTAATTACCTTTTTTTTCAAATCATATTCACTATCTTGTGACTGCATCTGCTCCATTTTTAAGAGATAAACCACGGCAAACGGCAGAGCTTCTGATTGAGGATAAAGCTCAACAAACTTGGAAAAAGAAGTATACGCGTCATAATAATTAGCACAAGCAAAATAATACTCTCCGGTCGCGAACAAAGCATCCTGATAATATGGAGAGTTTGTTGATAAGCGCAGTAAAGAATGGAACTGGATAAAAGCAAAATCCTTTTCCCCAGCCTTAATAGACTGTTTAGCGCTAAGAAATAACTCCGCGTCTTCCTGCGCGTAAATAGGCATTGTAACAGCAATTATGCTAATCACTAAAAATAACAACTGAATTTTTTTCTTCATCCCATTCCCCCTTGTTCAACAATTAAACTTTAAATATTATTATAACAAAGCAAAAAGCAGAATAAAAGTATTTTCCCAAAATTGCGAACAAAAAGCCAACTCTTTTTAGGTTTATAAGAGCTGGCTTAAAGTTTAAAATAATTACCAGTTTATTTCTTGATATTTTCGGCTATTACTTTTAATAACGCTTCCGGGTTAATTGGTTTTTCAATAACAGCTTTAACCGGCAGCCACTCATCATCTGGTTTAAAATCATAGGCAAGACGCATATCGTTTTTAATTCCAGTGACCATAACTACCGGAATGTTTTTTGTTTTCTCGTCATCCTTAAATATTCTGGCTGTATCAAACCCCTCTGTTTTATGAGTCATCATAACATCAAGCAGGATCAAGTCAGGCATTTGCGCTTGAGCAATAACAAAACCCTCCTTACCATTTGGCGCGGTTAAAACTTCAAAACCTTTTGATATAAGCATTGTAGAGACTGCATCTCTAAAATCACCATCATCATCAATTATCAATAGCTTTCCTGCCATTATCGCCTCCTTTATTACCGATTAACACAAACCAAAATTACTTAGCGTAGCGTAATTAATCCTGATTATAAGCTTTTTAGCGCGTTATTGCAAGCCCCTGTATTGTTTTATTTTTTATACATTGGTTTTGGCGTATATCTTGTGTGTAATAGTTTATGCGATTTTTCGCCTAAAGGTTTACCTAAGAACTCCGCATACAGCTTGCAAACAAAAGGATTTTCATGCGAACTGCGTATTTTTGTATCAGCATCTTCCTGATACAAACCCTGCGCTCTTTTAATTCGTAATTTATCAGTAACGCCATAAGGCTGACCGCCGCCGCCAACGCATCCGCCAGGACAAGCCATGACTTCAATAAAATGATAAGGCAGTTCGGTTTTTTCGGCAATCGCTTTTTCCACTTTCTTTAATACATATTCTACATTACCGATTCCATGAGCAACCGCGATTTTTACAATTGTCCCTTCAATATCAATTTCTGTTTCTTTCACCCCTTCTAAACCACGAACATTATTAAATTCCAGTTTAGCCAGCTTTTTATTGGTCACATAATGATAAGCCGTTCGCAAAGCCGCCTCCATAACACCACCAGTCGCGCCAAAAATAACACCCGCTCCAGTATAATCACCCAAGATATGATCCGCTGATTCATCTGGTAAATTAGCAAAGTCAATTCCTGCCTGTTTGATCATCCTAGCCAACTCCCGGGTAGTTAATACAATATCAATGTCCTGATACCCGGAAGCAAACATTTGCTCGCTTCTGCTAACTTCATATTTTTTCGCGGTACAAGGCATAACTGAGATCATTTGAATTTTTGCCGGATCAATTTTATTCTTCTGGGCATAATAAGTTTTCGATAATACTCCGACCATTTCATGCGGAGATTTAGCTGTAGAAAAATACTCAATCATATCCGGATAAAATCTCTCCATATAATCTACCCAGGAAGGGCAGCAGGAAGTTATTAAAGGCAATGCCCCTTTTTTATGGACAAAGCGTTCGACAAATTCCGAAGCCTCTTCAACAATAGTTAAATCAGCGCCAAAAGTTGTATCAAATACCGCTTTAAAACCGAGCATTCTCAGCGCGGAATATAATTTACCGGTTAAATTCGCTCCCTCCGAAAAACCAAAAGCTTCACCGATCGCGACTCTTACAGCCGGAGCAATCTGAACAACACAGTATTTATCCGGATTATACAAAGACTGCCAAACCTGATGGGTTTGATCAAATTCGACAATCGCGCCGGTAGGACAATGCGCCGAACACTGTCCGCATTTAATACAAGGACTGTCCGCCAAATTAATATCCCCGGCCGCGGAAATCCGCGTATTCAAACCCCTTTCAAGGAAAGATAAAGCCCAAACATCCTGCAAATCCTGACAAACCTGAACGCAGCGTCCGCATAAAATGCATTTTTCCGGTACCAGGGAGATTGTTCCAGTAGAACCGTCTTCCGGTAAATTTCTTAAATGCTGTTTAAACGGAAATTCTCTGATTCCAAAGTCCCCTGCTAATTTTTGCAGCTCGCAATTATTATTTCTGCCGCATTGCAGGCAATCATTAGGATGATTAGAAAGAATCAATTCAATTACGGTTTTGCGGGTTTGCTGTAATTCCTGATCATGGGTAATAATATCCATGCCTTCATCCAAAGGAGTACAGCAAGAACGCATCATTTTATTTGTCCCCTTGATTTTAACAATACATATGCCGCAGCCGGCAGTCGCGTGCAAATCAGGATGTTTACAAAGCGTTGGGATATGCACATTAATCAGCTTGGCGGCATCTAAAATAGTACTGCCTTTTTTTACCTGTACATCAATATTATTTATTTTTGCTTTAATCATGATTTACTCCCGTATTACCGCGTCAAATTTACATGTATCAAAACATTTACCGCATTTGATACATTGTTCCTGGTTAATAATATATTCCTTGTTTTCATTCTTGGGTATAGCATTTACCGGACAAGCTCTGGAACACATCCCGCAGCTTACACATTTTTCTTTAGAAATCACAAAGCGCAATAAGTCAGCGCATTTTTTCGCGGCACAGCGGCGATCATTAATATGCTGATTATATTCTTCACGGTAATATTTTATCGTGGAAAGTATGGGATTAGGCGCTGTTTGCCCCAAACCGCACAATGAAGCTTTTTTAACCGCGTTACAGATATTTTCCAGTTTAACCAGATCATCCTGAGTGGCTTTACCGCGGGAAATAGCTTTAAGATAATTCAACATCTGGAAACCGCCAATCCGGCAGGGAGCACATTTACCGCACGATTCATCCACGCAGAAACGCAGATAAAACTTGGCAATATCCACCATACAATCATCCTCGTCTAAAACAATCATCCCTCCTGAACCCATAATTGAACCAAGTTTCTGGAGATTTTCATAATCAACCGGAGTATCGAGAAATTCCTTGGGAATTACTCCCCCGGACGGACCGCCAGTCTGCACTGCTTTTATTTTTTTATCCTCAAATACTCCGCCGCCGATTTCATAAACAATCTCGCGCAAAGTAATACCCATCGGCACTTCAATTAAACCTGAGTTTTTCACTTTTCCAGTTAAAGCAAAAACCTTGGTTCCTTTGGCTGTGGCACTGCCAATTCCCGAAAACCATTTTGCCCCTTTTAACAATATCACGGCAATATTCGCCAATGTTTCCACATTATTAATAACTGTTGGGTTTTTCCACAAACCACTAATCGAAGGATATGGCGGTCTGGGAGTCGGACAGCCTCTTTTACCTTCGATTGAGGCAATCAAAGCAGTTTCTTCACCACAAACAAAAGCGCCCGCGCCCAAGCGGATATCCAAATCAAAACTAAAATTACTGCCCAGAATATTTTCACCTAAAAGGCCATATTCCCGAGCCTGATCAATTGCTTTTTGCACTCTTTCAATTGCCAAAGGATATTCCGCGCGAATATAAAAATAACCTTTATCCGCTCCAATAGCAAAGCCGCCGATAATCATTCCTTCAATAACTGAATGCGGATCACCTTCTAAAACACTCCGATCCATGTACGCTCCGGGATCACCTTCATCAGCATTGCAGATTATGTATTTCTGGTCAGCTTCCGTACTACGAGCAAAGTTCCATTTAGTGGCCGTAGGAAAACCTCCGCCGCCTCTGCCTCTTAAACCGCTGATTTTCAGCTGTTCAATAACATCTTGCGGAGAAGAATCGAAAATAACTTTCGCTAAAGCCTGATAACCATCCTGGCCAATATAATCATCGATTTTTTCCGGATCAATTATCCCGCAATTGCGCAAAACAATCTTTAACTGCTTGGGATCTGCTTCCAGTACCGCGTCTCTAAGTGTTTTATTTTTTTTAATTACCTCACTAACAATCTGATTAATCATTGCTTCGTCATTGAGTTTATAAGTAATATTTTCCGGCAAAATCCTGGCAATAACTCCCTGCCCGTAAATACCCAGTTCAGCGACACGCACAACCTGTACCTGGTCATCCAGCTTTTCCTCGGCCAAGACACTAATGATTGTATCCGCGTAATCAGCCTCACGCTGCTTTCCATCAGTATCACAAACCAATATTATTTTTTTATCGTTTTTTCCACTCATCTTACCTGCCCTTTACGTTATAAATATGATCATTTAATAATTGTTTATTAGTAACATGTCTTTCAATAATTTCAATCGCGCTTTTCTTATCAATATTTCCGTATATAACCTGGGGAACGCCATCAATACACACCTCGACCAATGGCTCAGCATAACATTTTCCCGCGCAGCCGCATTGACCGACACTAACATCTAAATTACGTTTTTTCACTTCCTGTTTAAGTGTTTCCAGGACAACATCCGCGCCTGCGGCAATTCCGCAAGTGCTCATTCCCACTTTAATCCAGTTCTTTCTTGGTTTGGAATTTTCCTGTTTAATTTTATTTAAACTATCCTTTGTCAGCTTATTCATTATTCTTGCTCCCTTCTTTAACATAAAGTGAAAGGATGTCCATCACTTCTTTTGTCTTGACCTTGCCATACACTTTACTTCCAATCGTAATTACCGGCGCCAATCCGCAGCAGCCCAGGCAGCGCACAACCTGAAGGTGAAACAATTTATCTTGCGTTGTTTGCTCTTCTTCAACATGTAAAATTCTTTTTAACTCTGATAATATCTGAGGCGCGCCTTTTAAATAACAGGCAGTACCCATACACACAGAAATCGTATGTTTACCCGGAGCCTCAAGTTTAAAATAATTATAAAAAGTTAAAACCTCATAAATACTGGCCATAGGAACTTCTAAAATCCTCGATAACTCAAAAGAAACATTCCGCGGAACATAACCATAATGATTCTGGATCTCATGGAGAATCATCACCAGATTGCCTTTTTTGCCTTTCCATTTAGCCGCCAAATGCTCTAACTGATTGACTGTCTTAACATGATCCTGAGAATTAAGCTTAATGCATTTTTCCACTATTTTAAGCAATGATTCCGGCTTAACCGGTTTTTCCAGCACAGCTCTCACAGGCAAAGCCTTGTCCTGCGGCCGCAGTTCAAAAGGAAAATCCATTTCTTTATGCGCTCCGGTAATCATGACAATCGGGATTTCCTTGCTGGCCGCATCAGCCGCAATCGCTTTGGCAATATCCGCGCCTTCAGTTTTATAACTCATCATCATATCCAGCAATATCAAGTCAGGAGAATCATGTTTTACTTTAGAAAATCCCTCCTGGCCGCTGGCCGCAGTTGTTACCTGATAGCCGTTTGCCTGCAGCAAAAGCTGCGTTGCCTCGGTAAAGTCCTGATCATCATCAATAATAAGTATCCGCGCACACATATTTATTCCTTTCTTACTTGTCGGTAATATACTTTTATTCAGTTTTTATAGTGAATTTAAACGAATTTCCCGCGTTTTTTGGCTCAACCCAAATCTCACCGCCATGCTGTTCAATTATTTTCTGGGTTATAAACAAGCCAATCCCCGTGCCTTTTACTTTTTCCATGCCCGCGTAAATTAAACGGGAAAACTTTTTAAACAATTTATCAGTATCAATACTGGCAATCGGCCTGCCGTCATTATAAACTTCTACTTCCACCATACTGCTTTTTACTTGAGTAGTGATCCTGATGATCCCGCCCTGCGCTCCGTATTTAATCGCGTTAGATAATAAATTATTCGCGACAATCTGAATCAAGCCGACATCCATATTAATCACAATATTCGGATTAATCTGCGCGTCAATAGTCATGTTTTTTTCCTGAGCCAGCTGCAAAAAAGACTCTATAGAAACATCAAATATCTGCTCTTTTAAATTCGCCATTGTCTTTTTCAGCATTATCTCATCTTTTTCAATTCTGCTTAAATTAAGAAAATTTTTCACAGTTGCTGAAAGATAATCAAGATTGCGAGACATAGAAACCAGGGCTTTTTTCTGCGCCTCATTCATTGGCCCAAGAAATTCTTTTCTTAAATTATAAGCATTTAACACAATAGAGGATAAGATGCCTTTAAGTTCATGCGAAACAAAGCCGACCAAATCCAGATAATTGCGATTTAATACTTCCAGTTTATTATTAGAAACAATCAAACTTTTTTCCCGTTCATCCAGCTTGCTGGACATGATGTTAAAAGCATCAGCTAATTCTCTTAATTCTTTTAAAGGACTGTTGGTTTTTACTCTATGCTGCAGATCTCCGCTGGCAATTTTACTCGTTGCTCTTAAAATCATCGTCATCGGCTTGGTAATTGCCGCGGTTAAAATCAAGGCCAAAATCGCGGCCAAAACTCCGGCAGCGCAGATAATAGTAAAAAATGCCAGAACAATCGCTCTTTCAGTATCAACAAATGGCTTTTCCAGAACTCCGACATACAGCACTCCGATAATCCGATTATCAATATCCCTAATCGGCTCATAAGCTGTCAAATACCAGGCATTAACCACAAAAGCCCGGTCAACCCAAGTCCCGCCTTTTTTTAAAACCTCATTATAAACAACCTCTGATATGCGCGTACCAACTGCTCTTTGGTTTTTATCAGTTAAAACATTAGTGGCAATGCGCACATCATCCTGAAAAATAGTTACTGTTCCTACTGACTTACCTTCATAAACTTTATTTTGAAAAACTAAATCGCGAATATTGTCCACTAAAGCAAAATCCCGGTTAATTATTTTGCCGCCATAAATAACCTTTATTACCTTGCCCGCTTTATCTTGCAACGGCAGAGCATATTCAATGGTCATGGCCTGCTCTAAGATTTTCCTATCTGTCGCGATTGCTTTGGACGTCGGCAAAATATTTATCTTTGACTTGTCCGCTAGCTCCTGATTTATTTGGATTAATTCTTGAGTTTCAATAATTCTGGTTCCGCCAATCGCCTTGCCTTCAAAAGCGCGCAAAACAATCGGGCTAATCACCCGCTGTTTTTGATCAAGCGATACCTGATACATATAATCCAAACCGATTTTCTGCTGGAATTGGCTTAAATCCGCTGTATCACAAATAAGCTCAAAAGCCTGCCGCATAGCGGATATCTGATTATCATAAACCGAGCGCGCGGTCTGTAAGTTATTTTTAACTTCCTGCTGCGCTTTTTCAATAATATCTTTTTTCAGGATATAAGCGCCAAGCATCGCGATCGAAACCCCTAAAACAATAATCAAGCTGAAAAAAGATAAAAATATTCTGGGTTTAAGTGAATTTAGTTTCATATATTTATTTCTGCTTCCTGAGCTTCTTTTTCCAACAAATTGCTAAAATAAATTACATTTTCCAGTTCCAGCACTAAATTAACATTATTCACTACACACTCTTTAGGGGCACGCAGTCTGATTGGCGCAAAATTTAATACTCCCTTTACTCCGGATAAAACCATTAAATCCAAAACCTGCTGCGCTGATGATTCCGGAACAGCAATAATCCCAATGCGAATATCATTTGTTTGAATAAACTCAATCATCTGATCCGCGTGCAAAACCGGGATCACTGCCTGGGAGCTTACTTTTAGCGGATCAGCCTCAAACACAGCATCAATTTTAATCCCGTCTTTTTCAAAACCATCATATTTAGCCAAGGCCGCGCCAATATTCCCAGCACCAACAATAATCGCGTGCTTGATTGTATTTTTCCCCAGGATATTATTCAAATGCTCAATCAACTCATCAATCTGATATCCGCCGCGCTTATTTCCGGAAATCCCAAAAATTGAAAAATCCTTGCGCACCTGAGAAGGCGTTACGCCTATAGCATCTGCTAAATTATCTGAGAAAATCCTGGCAAACCCCATTGTTTTTAATCTTCTCAAAGCATTTTTGTATCGAGAAAGCCGAATAACACTATTTTTATTCTTCATTGAATAAACTTTCTTGTGATTTTTTTCACAAAACTTAAATTGATAAAAAAAACATCTATTGATTAAAATAGATTTTTGTTACTTTTTTCACAATATAATATAAATGTATCATATTTTTGACTCTTGTCAAGGGGTTTTGTTATTTTTTTCACAAAAACATTCATTTGAGCATTTTGATTTAAATAAAGCTAAAATACCCATTCCCAAAGACAAAGCCATGTCCTTTTTTGGAATATTTTTGGTTCCAAGAATTATTGTTTGTTGAGTAGCGTGCAATCGTTCAGCTAATTCCAATTTTTTAAAAAACCATGGGTAATAATTATTTTCTTACCCAAAAAGAAATATTGCCATTTCCAAACCCGCATTGTTGCCATTTCCTTATTTACCTATAACATAAAAATCAGGTATTTTATGGAGCGTCGATTTCGGCACGGAATAAAATTACCTGAATTGCCTTATTATATTTATTTTTTCTTCATTTTGCTTGTTAATGGATATTTTTCAGGATTTTCTAGGTTATCTATTTCTAGATCAACATCTAAATTAGGCCAGTAGAGGTGGAACCCATGAAGAAGTTTAACATTTTGGATGTTTTTGATGGTTTGATTGCGAAAAAAGGGATAATTTTGGTAATCGAGAAAGTATTCCTTTTTTTTTACTAGCACCCAAATGCCAAAAGTGGTAATATTTTCAACGCTTACCGAAATAGTTTTGCCATTCTTTAATGATTTCATTTTTATGTTTCTCCACTATTTTTTGTATTTCGCTTAATTGTCTTGGATTTAATCTGTAACAGGTTGCTAAAGCAATAATTGGCTCAATCCAAAATTTTGCTTCACCCTCAGCGCACTCTATATGAATATGAATGCGTGATTCCTCATTTGATAAAAAATAAAAGCGGTATCCTTTTACTCGAAATTCAGTATTGCTCGCTTCGTACAAAAGCATCGTTCAGTTCCAATACCCTATAATTCGAGGCCGCGGAATCTTGAATTGCTCAAGAACCTCACTGAATCTTTGCCAATTGTAGCTCTTGCGTTGACTCCGGCGGTTTAACCATTTGTACATTATCCTGCATACCTGGTTGTAGAATTTGTGCAGCATCTTATAGTTGCCGCAGACTCCGTAATAGTTCCAATGTCCCTGTAACTTCTGTCGTAGCTTGATGAGTATCCCCGCGTGTCCCTTTGATCCATCCTAGAATCGCCGCAATTGCTCCCCGGAACTTCTTCTTCGACGTTCGCATCTTCACTAGTGAGTTACCTCTTCGGCTCTTCCCCCAGCGGTATTCGAATCCGAGAAAGTTAAAACCTTTACTGTTCTCGGTCTCGAATCTGGTGAATTTAATTACCTGCGTCTTCTCCAGGGATAATTCAAGCTTGAATTTCTCCAGCCGATTACTCAGTACGTCGTAAAATCTCTGTGTATCGCTCTGGAACTGGAAGCTACAGATAAAGTCATCCGCGTATCGCATAATCCTCACTTCTCCACGACACCGAGGTTTGACTACCTTCACAAACCACAGATCAAGTGCGTAGTGTAAATAGATGTTTGCCAGAACTGCCGAGACAATACCTCCCTGTGGGGTTCCGGTCAGAGGATGTATCACTCTGCCGTCTTCCTCAAGGATGCCTACCTTGAGCCATTTTCGAATTAGCCCAAGGAATCGTCGGTCGTTAATCCGCTGTTCGAGCATCTTCATCATCCAATCGTGGTCTATCCGATCAAAGAAACCCTTGATATCTGCATCAACAATCCAGCCAAATCTTCCCCGTTGCAACCGTTTGCTTAGTAGGGACACGGCGTGCCGTGTCCCTACTATTAATAATTATTATTCCATGTATATGATTGGGCATAATTATATATTTATCCAATTGAATATTTTCCCGTAATCGTTGTGTGTTTTGCCATTCTTCATCAACAATTTTACCATATTCATTAAGGATAACGGCCACAGCACGCTGTGGCCCTACAGGTTTATTTATAATTTCACCAATTAATAAATCCCTATTATATGTACATATTGTTACATAATAATATCCTGCCTGGGTATAATCGTATTCTTTTAATCAGTGATTTTTTCTTTTTGGATATTTGTTCATTTTTTATCACCACAACACGAAAACCAGGTATTTTATGGAGCGGCTTTGCCGCAGAATAAAATTACCTGGATTGCTTTGTTATGACCATTTAAATTGAGGTTTTCTGTGTGATTGCGCGCAATCTCTAAGGTAAAGATTAATTAAGTTTTGATAAGGAACGCCTGTTTCTCCAGCGAGAGACTTAAAATAATCAATTGTTTGCCGTTCAATTCTAATACTAATTTGCTGTTTTAATTGTTTAGCATAAGGATTCTTGGTAGATTTCGAAAAATCATATTCTTTTCGCATAATATTGTTTCTCCTCTTTTTTCGTTGCTTTTCGTGCTGATATAATTCTGATAATTTCATCATTTTCTCTGTAACAATAGCAGACTACGAGGATTCTTAAACGTATGCTCATCCCTAATAATACAAATCTATCTTCATGTTCAGAATGGTCAGGATCATAAATTATTTGAGCGCTATCATCTAAAAATACAGTTTTAGCTTCTTCAAATGAAACCTTATGTTTCTTTAGATTGGTTGTGTTTTTATTTTCGTCCCAAACGAATCGTATATCCATAATAATTATATAATAATTACCAATTTAAGTCAATAAATTTATTTTTTATTACCATAACATTAAATATATGCCCTGTCCTTTTTTGTAACATTTTAGGTTCCAAGAAGTATTGTTTGGACTAACTCATCCCCTTTTAACAGTCACAATACATACATAATACCCTGATATGAGACATGTCGTAAAATATACTGCTAATAGTTTATAGGGTATAAATGCCTATATTTAATCACTTAACAACTCCCTTGTCAGCGGGGCTTTTCAATAATTTTTAATCTTTAAGCTATGTCCCATATATTCGTTTTTAAAAAAAAGCAATCTCTTGATTTTAGAGATTGCTTGGGTTATTTTGGGTTTAACATTATCTTCAACTTCCTCGATATTAACAAAGACACAAGACAATTCCTAAACCCTCATTCCCGTCTTAAGTATTGCGTCGTGAGTATCGCGTAAAAAATAACTGCTAACAAATTTTTTACTTTATAACTTTATGAACTTTTAACTCTACCCGCAGTTTTTCTGTTTTTTGCTTTTACTATCAGCTATCAGCCAGGCTATTCCTGCGCATCCCCGATTATTGATAAAATAAACCTTTTACTAAATACCTGCCCTCCTCCTGACTAAGGGTTAACCTGATCAGAATATCATTTTTTGTTTTATCAAAGGTTCCCTTCCAAAAGACTATCGTAGAGCCCTGAGTATTAATAAATCCTAAATATTCGCGATATAAATAACTACCTACCCAATCATAGACTTCTTTTCTCTTTTCAACAAACCGCTTTTTAGATAACAGGGATCTCAGATCATTATCAAAATCCTTTATATACATGGGATAATCATCATTGGCCATTCCCTGCAGGATATTATCAATTATCGGATCAGCGCATTGCTTAACTTGTTCATTATCAGTTCCAATCACCGCCGCATGCGCAGTTGATGACAAGATCATGATTAATCCCATACCCCAAATCAGTATTCTTTGTTTCATCTCTGCTCCTTTTTTAATGCTTTAAGTAAATTACAGATACATTGATTTTACCGCAGTTGCTAGCTTTACGTCAAAACAAAATTTAAGAATAATTTTCCGCGTTTTTAATTTGTGCTGATTATTTCCTGTATCTTCTGATTGCTGAAAGTTATCTCTCCGATGGAAGAACCCATATCCACTTCCAAAACCACATAAGTGTCTGCCTGTTTTTTTAATTTTCCCCGCATTGTTTGACCGTTTTTAAGTTTTACTATCGTATCAATTTTAAGCGCTGAAACTTGCTGCGGTTTTTTAACGGTTTTTGGTTCAACGCGATTGCTTTTGAGCTGAGCAACCGTCTTGATTTTCCTCGCTATTTGACGGGCTTTTTGCAGATCATCATCTGCTGCTTTGGCATAACCTAATTTTTTTAATACCTGAGACCTCATATAATAAGCATGACTGAAATCCGGATTTTCCCTGATAATTCTATCAATAATATTTTTCGCTTTAGGCGCATCATTTAATCCGCTATAAGCTATGGCCAAACTCAAGACTGTCCAAGGCTGCTTATCTCCGCTAGCCTGGAGGGTTAAAGCAATATCCCGAGCTTTTTCAAATTCAAGAACAGCCTGTTTTTCTGAGCCCATCGCCAAATAAACTCCAGCCAGATCATTGTGAATATTCTGATATCGCGGATCTTCTTCAGCTATCTGCTGATAAAGAGCCAGTGCCTTTGCTGATTGCTGATTATCCCTCAACACGCTGGCAAAACTATATTTTATCTCCATATCCTGGGGAGCCATTCTATGCGCTTTTTGCATAAACTCAACAGCTTTGGGATAATTTTCCAACTGCATATACATTACACCAATATTCCTATAAAGCCGCGGATCATTATCTTTGGCTTTAATCGCTGCCTTGTAACTGCTGATTGCCTTCTCTAAATCATTCCGGCTTAAATAGATTTCTCCTAACATTTTATGCGCCGGAGCAAACTCATGGTCTAAAGCCAGAACCTGTTCTAATTTTTCAATCGCCTGCTGAATATTATTTTGCTGATAATCGCTATTTGCCTGATTACACAATGAAATCAGCTGTTCATTTTTAAGCTGGCTCAAATCTGATTTAGCGCTAGGATTATTAATCGCGTTCATTTTCTTTAAATACATTTCCGCCTGATTAAAATCTTTCTGCTCGCGATAAATATCAACTAAAGCCTGACAAGCCTGCGCATGGCTGCTGTCAAGACTCAGCGCGTTTTTATAATGTTCAATCGCCAGCTCAATTTTACCCTGCGCGTCATAAGCACAAGCTAAATTGTAATATACCTGCGCCTTGGGACAAAGCTTGATTGATTTAGTATAAAAATCAATCGCCGCCTGCATCTCGCCTTTATTATATTGTTCGACCGCTTTATTATTCAGCAACATTGCTATTCTCGACAGTCCGATTATCAAGCTAATGCCCAGGCAAACAATAAGCGCCGCTGCTTTAGCATAGTTTAATATTTCTTTCATCAGCTGTTTCTCCCCTATAATTTTTATTATTTTCTCTGAAATCTTTTCTCCAGATCCGACCAACTAATCGTAATTACAGTTGGCCGGCCATGCGGACAAGTATAAGGCGCCTCAGTCTGCCACAAGCTTTGCAGCAAGCAAGCGATTTTTTCACTGGAAAGTTCCTGATTGGCCCGCACCGCGCTGTGACATGCTATGGGCGCGAGAAACTGATTTATTTTCGCGTCAAAATCAGGACTAATCTCAAATTCGATAATATCATTAGCAATTGCCTGAAATTCTGCCTTTATGTCTATTTTACCGAGTATTGCCGGATACGCGTAAACCGCCAAGCTATTATCGCCAAAATCCTCTATTTCAAATCCCAGCTGCTCAAAAGCGGTTTTATGTTCATTGATTAAAATAAACTCCTGAGCATTTAAATGCAGTGTGATCGGTAAAAGCAATTTTTGTTTTTCTACTTTTTTTTGCTTGAATTGTTTAAACAACTGATCAAAAATAATCCGCTCATGCGCCGCGTGCTGATCAATTACGATCAGCCCTTTATCATCCTGAGTTACGATATAAGTAGAATGGACTTGTAAGTAATCGCCTCTTTTACCCTGCGCGTAAACTTGCTCATTTTCCTGATTAAATAAAGTCTGGGCTGCATCAGCAATTGAAAATAATTTTTCTTCAGACTGCTGCCGCTGCACATAAGCCTGCTGAATATAATTTATTCCATCCGTCTTCCGTTTATTATTACTAAAGAAAAAAATACTCCCATCCTGCTTACCGAACCGCGGCAGCTGATTATTCGGCATCTGTGGCAAGTGATCCTTATCAGTTAAAGCGTCTTTTATTGCTTTTACCAAAAGATCATGTACCATTCCTGCCTGCTGAAATCTGATTTCCCGCTTGCTGGGATGAACATTAACATCAATCATCTGGGCAGGAGTTTGGATAAAAATTAAAGCTGCCGGAAATTTTTTTTCCATTAAGAAAGTATTATATCCCTGGACAATCGCGTGGGACATTGTTTTATCGGCTATGCTGCGATTATTCACAAAAAGATATTGCTGCTTACGGCTGGAATATCCGCAGCCAGCTTTGCTCACAAAGCCGCTGATTTTCAGCATTGCGATATTTAAAGATATCGGGACAAGCTCCTGAGCGAATTCTTTGCCTAATAACACTTCAATTCTTTGCAAAAGCGATGGATGCGCTGAACAATTGATCAAAGCCTTTTGATTATGGATTAATTTAAAACCAATCTGGGGATAAGCCAAAGCAAGTTCTGTAATAATTCGGGTAATATTCGCCATTTCCGTTGTCTTGGTTTTTAAAAATTTTAAGCGTGCCGGAGTATTGTAAAAAAGATTCAATACTTCTACTGTTGTCCCTTTAGTACGCACAGTTTCACAGATATTTTTCGTTTCCCCGCCTTCACTATAAAGCTGCCGGGCGATTTGAGTGCTGGCAGTGGCAGAACAAAGCGTTAAGCGGCTGACAGCAGCAATGCTGGCCAAGGCTTCCCCGCGAAAGCCCAAAGTCATAATATTGGTTAAATCCGCGTCGCTGTTTATCTTGCTGGTCGCGTGCCGCAGACAAGCCTGCGGCAAATCATCAGTTTCAATACCCTGTCCATCATCAATTACTTTAATTGATTTTAAACCCGCGTCCTCAATAATAACTTCAAGATTGTTGCTCCGCGCGTCCAGCGAATTTTCCACCAGCTCTTTAACCACAGAAGCCGGACGTTCAACAACTTCTCCGGCAGCAATTTTATCAGCTAATTGTTTGGACAAAATTTTTATTTTACTCATAACATGTCTTGTCCTAATATAGTTGCTTATCCCTGATTATAGTTAATAGTTAATAGTTATGAATTATGAATTATAAGTTATGAATTAACTGCTTTTGAACTTACAAGCTGTTTTTTCTTTGTTTTTTAATTCATAATTCATAACTGTTTTTGCGTCCTAGCGTAGCGATCGTCCATCATCCTTCGGTTTTATGTTCTCTATTTCCTGCTTCCATTGATCAAGTAAATTCAAGGCCTCAATCGGACTAAGCTGATTTAAATCAATTGCCCTGATTTTACTAATCAAAATATTTTCTTTTTGACTGAATAATTCCGGCTGGACTTCCTGCTTTTTTTTCTTATTTATATCTGATTGCACTAAACTGGGAATGCCATTGCTGGAAATACTGTTAATCTCCAAATTGCCTAAAATTTCCCGTGCCCGGTTAATTACCTGCTTAGGCAAACCAGCTAATCTGGCCACATGAATCCCATAGGAATGATCGGCTTGTCCCTGGATTAGTTTATATAAAAAGATTACTTCATCGTTCCACTCTCTTACTGAAACATTATAATTTTTAATGCCCTTAAACATCATTTCCATTTCCGCTAATTCATGATAATGCGTGGCAAATAAAGTCTTTGCTTTCGCGGCCTGATTTTCATGCAGATATTCCGCGGTTGCCCAGGCAATACTTAAGCCGTCAAAAGTACTGGTACCGCGTCCGATTTCATCAAGAATAATCAAACTTCGGGCAGTAGCATTGTTTAAAATATTAGCGGTTTCACTCATTTCCATCATAAAGGTACTCATCCCGGCGCTAATATCATCTGCCGCGCCAATCCGGGTAAAAATTCTATCCACGATCCCGATCCGGGCTTGCTCCGCGGGCACAAAACTGCCGATCTGAGCCATGAGAATTATTAAAGCAACCTGACGAATATATGTGGATTTACCCGCCATATTCGGCCCGGTAATAATCATCACCTGATTATCCCGCGTATCAAGCAGTGTATCATTGGGAATGAATTTATTTCTGCTGAGCAGATTTTCCAATACAGGATGCCGGCCGTTTTTGATATTAATTTTTGAATCATCGCTCAGCTCAGGGCGAGTATAATTATTATTCGCTGCTGCCGTGGCCAAACCATTTAGCACATCAAGCACAGCAATAAACCCAGCGCTTTTCTGAATCAGCGAAAGCTGATCAATAATTTGGCCGCAGATTTTTATAAATATCTGTAATTCTAAATCCAGCATTTTATCCTGAGCAGATAAAATTTTCTCTTCCTGTTCCTTTAATTCCAAAGTAGTAAATCGCTCGGCATTGACCAAGGTCTGTTTACGGGTATAATCATCCGGCACCAGAGTCAGATTAGCATTGGTTACTTCAATATAATAGCCGAATACTTTATTATATTTTATCTTTAAGGAAGAAATCCCGGTACGCTGGATTTCCTTTTGCTGTAAAGCTGCCAGCCAATCTTTACCTCCGCAAGTAATCGCGATCAGCTCATCCAGTTCCTGATTAAACCCGGGTTTAATCATTCGTCCTTCTTTAGTCGACAGCGGAGCATCTGCCCGGATTGACTGCTCCAGCAAATCCACTAGATCAGAATGTTCATCCAGTCCAGACTGCAAATCAATTAATAAACTGCTGCTTGATTTATCCAGCAAAGCTTTAAGCCTGGGAATTATTTTTAAAGAATTGTTCAAACTAAACACATCTCTGGCATTAGCCGCGCCCAAGCTTATCCGGCTGAGCAGGCGTTCAATATCTCCAATTTCCTTAAGTTCCGCCTGCAGACTATTGCGCAAAGCCTGATCATTCTTAAGTTCTTCTACCGCATCCAATCTTTTATTAATCTGACTAATATCCAATAAAGGCTGCTGAATCCAATTAGTTAATAAGCGGCTGCCCATGGGAACATTAGTATAATTTAATTCTTCGAGCAAACTGCCTTTTTTCGCTCCGCGCATTGTCCTGGTTAATTCCAGATTGCGCTGGGCAACGCCGTCTAAGATCATAATTTTATTCAGGGAATAAGGCCTGATTTTATTAATATGCTTTAGTTGGGTTTTCTGGGTTTGCTCTAAATAGCGCAACAAGGCTCCGGCAGCACACACCGCCAGCGGCATGTCTTCACAGCCAAAGCCCTGCAGATTCTGAGTTTTAAAATGCTTGATTAATTTATCATAACTCGCCGCGCGGTCAAAAGCCCAGTCCTCAACATCGCTGATCATAGTCTGAATACTGAGGTTTATTTTTTCAACTAAATTCTTATCTGTCTTAAGACTGGCGGACAAAATTACTTCCGCCGGAGATAATCTGATCAGTTCACCCAGCAAACGATGTTGTTGATTCAGCTGGGTAACTTTAAATTCTCCGGTAGATAAATCCGCGACCGCCAGACCATATTCCTGCTCAGAGTGATGAAAGATACTTACCAGATAATTATTTGCTTTGCCTTCAAGCATGCTCTGGCCAATCAGCGTTCCGGGAGTAATAATCCGCACAATATCTCTTTTTACAATCCCTTTAGCGGCTTTCGGATCGCTGAGCTGTTCGCAAATCGCGACTTTATGGCCAGCATTTATTAAGCGGTTAATATAATTTTCCGCGGCATGAAAAGGAATTCCGCACATCGGCACACGATTATCACCAACGCCTCTAGCAGTAAGGGTAAGGCCTAAAATAGGTGAAGCGATTTTAGCATCATCGAAAAACATTTCATAAAAATCGCCTAAACGAAAAAATAATATCGCGTCCTGATGTGTGTTTTTTATCTGAAGATACTGGTGCATCATCGGAGTTAATTCACGGCTGTCTGGATTCATTCTAATCTTAACCTTTTTAAATTTTATTGGATTATTTGATCTGCTTCTTGTAGGATTTTTTCCGGAAATTTAATGCCTATCTGCTTTGCGGTTTTTAAGTTAATCACTAAATTATATTCCGGTAAAGTACACACCGGAATATCCTGGGGCAATGTTCCGTTTAATATCCTTAAAGCCTGGCTAACACTGAGCTGCTCCGCTGCCTGCTTAAATTTAAATCCTAGAGAAAATAAAGCTCCCGCTTCAACCATACTGTTTAAACTGCTGTAAACCGGAATATTATTCTGATTAGCAACTTGAATTATTGCTTCTCCATAGCTTGATATTTTCGCATCCGCGGTAGTAATCAATATATCCATTGTCTTATCTAATGTATTCATAAATTCCCGCATTGACTGCGCACTATTTACTTGTTCCGGGATTTTAATCTTGTTAAATTTAATATCCAGATCTTTGCGAACCATAACTGCTTTAAACCATTCCTCAACCTGTGCCGTCGGCGCGGGATCAAATGGATTATAAATAATTGTAATATTCTTTATTTCCGGAAATGAACTCAATATTGTCTGCAGTTGACGGTTTGCGGAAACCGCGCAATATATTCCGGTAAAATTGCGGCCCGGTGAATGCAAATTATCCACCAGCTTGGCTTTTTTCGGATTAGCCACTGCCGCGAATAATACAGGCTTTTTTATTCCCGACTCAAGCACCGCCATAGCCGTCGGTGTTCCAGCGACAAAAACCAAATCAATCGTATTTTCGATTTCCTTTAATTTAGAAATGAAATCATGAATATTACCATCTAACTGCTTTAATTCCAGCCATTCAAGTTCCTTGCCCTGCTGTTTTGCCGCCTGAGCAAGCCCGGCTTTAAAAGCCTGGAGGGTTATCAAGTAATCAGGGATCTCATAGAATACGGCTAGAAGAATTTTTTGCGCTGTCCAACCAGTTTGCGGCCAAATTAAAAAGCAGGATAAAAATACTCCAATGATTAAAAAATGTCTTTTTCTCATAATTATTCCATTCTCACAATATTTATATTTTCTTGCTTAAATCCGGCAATACAAATTTTCTCCTAAAACAAATGCCTGATTCAATTTATCCGGGTATTGGCTAATCATCCCCTTTTCTTCCACTCCAGGGCAAAACAATTCCCCGCAATACTTAATCCCCGCGGTAGCAAAGAAATTTCGCACGATTAAAGCAGCATTAGTAAAAAAAACATCTCTAGCCTCAGCCTGGATAGATAAAAAATAACCCTGTTTTTTAACCTCCTGAGGTAAAGTTTTAAACTGATTAACTGCCCGCCAATGACATTGAAAACGATCAATCAACATTTTTGTCTGAGCAGTCAGACTGCCAAAATATATCGGACTGCTTAAAAAAATAATATCGGCTTTTTGAATCGCCTGGTAAATTTTTTGAAATTGATCATTAATTGAACAATAGCCATCATTGCGCACATTTTCACAATCCTGGCAAGCAATAAACTTACAATCATTTATCCGGATTTTTTCAATTCGCGCGCCGCTGCTAACCGCGCCGGACAAAGCTTTGTCCAAGAGAATTTCCGAGTTTCCCTGAATTCTCGGACTGCCGCTAAGCCCTAAAACATACGGTTGACGCGGAGATTGCTTTTTATAGACCCTGGAGAATAAATTATTTATTCTCTGCATAATTGTTTATTTATCTTTATTTTGCTGCTGATTTGCCGCAATCCGATAAGGCACTTGCCAGATTTCCTGCGCGTAGCGCGCTATGGAATTATCGCTGGAAAATTCTCCTGATTTAGCCACATTGACAATCGATTTTTTAAGCCAAGTCTCCTGGTCTTTAAATGCCTCAGAAACCTTATCCTGCATAGCGCAATAAGCATCAAAATCCGCGCAAACCATGAAATAATCCTGGTTGATTAAACTATTGATTAATGGATCAAAAAGCTCTGGATCAAGAGGGCAAAAGAAATGACTTTTAATTAAATCCAAAACCGCTTTTAACATCGGCGACCGGTTAATATATTCCGGGGGGTAATATCCATTACGCTTTAATTCCTGAACTTCATGCTCGCGCAAACCAAAGATAAATATATTTTCATCACCAG
Organism: Candidatus Omnitrophota bacterium; assembly: GCA_018817585.1. Classification (GTDB taxonomy): domain Bacteria; phylum Omnitrophota; class Gorgyraeia; order B26-G9; family B26-G9; genus JAHITE01. The sequence goes on along the minus strand of JAHITE010000048.1, from coordinate 6,683 downwards.
CGGCTTTTTTAATATCAATATTTGCTCCATCTAAAGTGCCGATGGTCAGGGCGCCATTCATCATGAACTTCATGCATCCCGTTCCTGAGGCTTCTGTTCCCGCGGTTGATATCTGCTCCGACAAATCACTGGCCGGAAAAATTCTCTCAGCCAAAGAAACCCGGTAATTTTCTAAGAAAACTACTTTTAATAAATCCTTTACTCCCCGATCATTATTCACAATATCCGCGATCCGGTTAATAAATTTAATAATCAACTTCGCCATAAAATAACCTGGCGCCGCTTTCCCGCTAAAAATAAATGTTCTGGGCACAACAACTGAATTTGGATCTTTCTTTATTTTTAAATACTGCCGGATAATATACAAGCCAAACATAAACTGACGTTTATACTCATGAATCCGTTTAACCTGAACATCAAACAAAGAATCCGGATTAACACTTACCGCTGTTGTCTGTTTAATATACGCGGCTAAATCCTGTTTATTCCGCGCTTTCACTGCCTGCCACTGCTGACGAAACTCCGCGTCTTCGCAAAGCGGCGTAAGCTTGTCTAACTCCGTCAGATTAGATATCCAGTTGTCGCCGATTTTGCTGGTAATCAAATCTGCTAATCTCGGATTCGCTTTGGCCAGCCATCTCCTCTGGGTAACTCCATTAGTTTTATTGTTAAACTTTTCCGGCCAGACATCATTAAAATCTTTGAACAGCTGATTTTTGATTAACTCCGAATGCAAAGGCGACACCCCATTTACTGAATGACTGCCGATGATCGATAAATAAGCCATCCGAATATGTTTAGGATTGCCTTCTTCAATGATTGACATTCTGGCCTGACGTAAAATATCCCAGGGATAACGATTAGCCACTTCCCTTAAAAACCGGCGATTGATTTCATAAATCAATTGCAAGTGACGCGGCAAAAGTTTTTCAAACAATTCCACTGACCAGGATTCTAAAGCCTCAGGCATCATCGTGTGATTAGTATACGCGCAGGTATTGACCGTAATATGCCAGGCCGCGTCCCATTCCATTTCTTCTTCATCAACCAAAATCCGCATCAGTTCAACTATAGCCAAAGCCGGATGCGTATCGTTTAACTGAATAGCGGCTTTTTCATGCAATTGCCGGATATCATTATTATCGACTTTAAACCTGCGAATAATATCGGAAATCGAAGCCGCGGTAAAAAAATACTCCTGCTGCAAACGCAGTTCTTTTCCCTGAATAATAATATCATTAGGATATAAAACCTTGGAAATATTTTCCGAAATTACCTGATTATAAACCGCCCGTTCATAATCGCCGTCATTGAAATATTCAAAATCAAATTCTTCAGCACTGCGCGCGGACCATAAACGCAGAGTATTAATCACATCATTCTTATAACCCGGCACCGGCATATCATAAGGCACAGCTAAAACATCTTTAGTATCCGCCCAATGCACGCGCAATCGGCCATGCCGATCCTGATAAGTCCGGGTTTTGCCGTAAAAGCGAATTTTTACAGTATATTCCGGACGGCAGAATTCCCAAGGATTGCCGAGTTTTAGCCATTCATCCGGAGATTCAACTTGATAACCATCAATTATTTTCTGATTAAAAATTCCATAATCATATCTAATCCCATACCCATATGCCGGAATTGCTAAGGTTGCCATTGAATCAAGAAAACAAGCTGCCAGCCGACCCAAACCGCCATTACCCAAACCAGCATCTGATTCCTGATCAACTATCTGATTTGGATCTAGCCCTAAATCTTCCATAGCATTATAGGCCTGATCCGTTAAGCCGAGATTTAAAATATTATTGCCTAACAGCCGGCCGATTAAAAATTCCATGGAAAGATAATAAACCCGCTTAAGATTATTTTTATGATATCCCTGCTGCGTGACAATCCAGCGTTCAACCAAGCGGTCACGAATCGCCAGGGAAACAGCGAGAAAATTGTCATGCAAAGTAGCGGCATACTGATCCTTGGCCAAAGCATATTGCCGGTTATCCTGGAAAGAGATTTCTATGCCCTTTTGACTCATTTCCCGATTAACAGTTACCCATGATTTATTTGTACTTTGTTTAGACATAAATAATTCCCCTTTTTTTATTCATAATCCTTACGCGAACAATTCACCAGCATTAATTCTAATTAAAAGATATTCCTAGTTTTACTGTCAACTGCCGGCGTTTATATCAAGCGCGTTTGCTGGATAAGCTTTTTTAGAATGACATCGCGCGGATATTAATGACGCAAGGACTGCGATCATTTTTTTGCGTTTATTGTTTCTTTAATACACTCTACCAGAGTTTGCGTTTTTATTGGCTTGGCAATATAACGATGCGCCCCAATTTTACGCATTGGTTCTACGCCAATCTCATCTTTTTTAATAATCGCCGTGAGAAAAATTATCGGAATATCGCTGACTTTTTCATCTTTTTTTAGAATATTCGCTACCTCTGCTCCGGAAATATCCGGCATCATTACATCTAATAAGATAATATCCGGCTGTTCGATATGCGCTAAAGTCATCCCATCCTGTCCATTATGGGCAAAAAATACTTTAAATTCACCGGTTGCTTCCAAATTTTTCTTAAGTAAATGGCAAAAATCTTCTTCATCGTCAACAATAAGAACGCTGGCAAAAAAAGACATAAATACCCCTTTCTTTGATTATCTAAGTTTACTATGTCTGTCTATAACTTCCTCAATTTTCGCTTTTAATACATCGAACGGAACTGGCTTTACAACATAATCATCTCCGTATAAATAAGAAGCTTTTAATTTAGTATTATCATCGGAAAGAGCCGTGAGCATTATTATCGGAATTGCCATGGTTTTAGCATCCTGTTTAATAATTTCCAGAACCTGCAAACCGCTTTTTTTCGGCATAGTAATATCCAGTAAAATAACCTCTGGAATTAGCTTTTTCGCCAATTTAATCCCCTTATCCGGATCATTGGCATATTCGACTATAAACTCCTTTGTTTCTTCTAAATTTTGTTTAACTAAAAAACAAAAGTTTTCTTCATCATCAATTAACAGCACTTTTTTCTTTGACATTAGCTTCCCCTTATCAGCTTATTTTACCAAATCTTTAATACAGCTAACCATTTGCTCAGTTGTAACTGGTTTGGCTAAAAAAGCATTGCCGGCAATAAAGGAACCATCCATCGATAATTCATCTTTTGTCACCAAAGCAGTTAAAAAAACCACCGGAACATTTTTAAGCATCGCGTCTTCCCGGAACATTGCCAGAATCTGCGATCCATCCATATCCGGCATAACAATATCTAAAAAAATTATTCCGGGCATAAAACTCCGCGCGGCTTCTCCTGCTTTAGACCCCTGATTTTCCACCCGAACAATATATCCTCCGGTTGCTTCCAGATTAAGTTTTAGCATTTGCGTAAAATTAGGCTCATCATCGACAATTAAAACTTTTATTTTTTCCATTGCTTATACTCCTATATTTTATAAGGCAAATCTAATTAATACCTGCGCGCCTCTGTCCGGGTTATTCTTAATCTCAATAACTGCTTTATGAGTTTCCAATATATTGCGGACAATTGGCAGGCCTAAGCCTGTTCCGCCTTTAGTTCTTTTAGTCGTAAAAAATGGATCAAAAATACTGTCTTTAACTTTATCGGAAATCCCTGTGCCCTGATCAATAATCTGGACAATTAAAACTTCGTTTTTTCTCTCTGAGTTTGCCTGTTCCCGCGTTTGCCGATATATCGAAACCGTCAATATGCCGCCTTGTTCCATAGCATCCGCCGCGTTCATCAGCAAATTCAGAAAAACCTGCTCAATTTTATTTCGATCAATTAATAATTCCGGCAGATTATCCGCGAACTTTTTAACTAGTTTTATATGCTGCTTATCAAATTGATGTTTTAACAGCATTAACGCTTTTTCAATAATCGGCACAATCTGCTGATTTTCCATATTCAGCTGCGATATGCTGGAAAAATCCATTAAGCCGCGGACAATATTATCCGCGCGCTCTACCGCGTTGCGGATAAAACCTATGGTCGTGGCTACGGACTTATCATCTTTATCGGTTTTCCGTTCAAGATATTCCACTCCCTGCAAAATAATTGCCAAAGGATTTTTAACTTCATGCGCGACCCCGCTGGCCAAACCGCCGACAACTTCCATTTTCGCTGCTTGAATCAGCTGCGCCTGGGTTTCCTTGAGTCGGCTGTTAGCAATCCGCAATTGATTCTCAGTTTCTTTACGCTCTTCTACTTCTTTGGCTAAAAATTCATTTATCCGCTGCAATTCTTCTGTGCGCTCTATTACTCTAAGCTCTAATTCATCGCGGGCCCGGCGCAGCTCTTCTTCAGCGTGTTTGCGCTCAATCGCGTATAATACCGAGCGAATCAAGCCATTAATATCCGCGCTGCCTTTAACAATATAATCCTGAGCGCCTTCCCGCACAGCATTAGTAGCGATATGCTCATCATCAACACCAGTTAAAACAATAATCGGAATATTCGCTGCCTGAGCATGCACGCTGCGCACAGTTTCCAAACCATTGCTGTCCGGTAAGGTTAAATCAAGTAATATTCCATCAAAATCCTGGGTTCTTAAAAGATTTAAACCCGACTCCAAAGTATCGGCAGTTGTAACATCAAAGCGCACACTCTTTGCTTTTTTGAGCATAGCACACATCAAAGAGGCAACCTCGGGATTATCTTCTACTAATAAGACCGCGAGAGTGTTGTCTTTCATAAATAAATCTTCCTAGTGTTAGGCCTGCAGCAGAATTGATTTAATCAGCTCTTCAAGCTTAGTTAAATCACAAGGCTTGATCAAATAACCGCAAGCGCCTTCTCTTTTTGCCTCATCAACAATATATTCATCCTGCACAGAAGTCAACATAATAACATTGATCGCGTCATTCAACCGTTTTATCTGACGCAGAGCCATGATCCCGTCCATTCCCGGCATTCTAAAATCCAGACAAACTATATCCGGTTTTTCGGTGCGCACCTTTAATAACGCGTCTTCACCTGATACCGCGGTGCGCACCGCGTATCCGCGTTTGCGCAAAAAGATTTCAATAGTCTGACGGATTTCATCATTATCATCCACAACCAAAATCAAGGCTTTGGAATATTTTAGCTGTGGATCAGAAATATCTTGCTGTAAATCCGCGGCTCGGATAATATCCAAAATCGAGCGCATCATTTCCTGGTCAGAAAAATCTTTTTTAATCGCCTGAATATATTGCAGCTCAGCCAATTCCGAAGCTTCTCCAGGCTGAAGATCCTGAGTGTACAAAAGAATAATAAACGCGTTAAGATCAAACGCCCGGATTTTCTTAATCGAATCTATACCCTGAGCATCAGGCAGCCGATAATTAATCAAAATAATCGCGAAGCTTTTTTCTGTCAAAACCGCGAAAGCTTCTTTAGCCGTAGGAACACAATGGACTTCATAGCCTTTATTAAAAAATATTTCATAAAACTTACTGCGCAATCCCACATCATCTTCGACTACTAAGATTTTTTTATTTGTCATCGCTATGTATGATCTTCCTTTAGTATCTTCTTTATCCTGATTAGCAGTTCATTTAAATCAATAGGCTTATATAACACTTGCTCTTCATCATAACCCAACTCATTCAAAAGTTCAACATTTTCCTGGATACCGATTGAACCGCTTAAAATAATTACCGGGGTTTTATTATTGTTTTTCTTCAGGACATTTAAAACATCCACGCCGCTAAATCCCGGCATTTTAATATCCAAGACCATTAAATCAATCTCCGGATGCTCGGATAATATAACCAGCGCTTGTTCTCCGCCATTAGCGACAGTGACCTGATATCCGCTTTTGCTCAAAAACTTATCCAAAATACTGGATATCGCGATTTCATCATCTACTGCTAAAATTTTATACATCTCTGTTCTCCTGCATATACGGTAATATTATGACTGCGGTTGTGCCGCGTCCCGGCGCGCTTTCAAAGCTTAAATTTCCATTATGCGCTTTAATAATACTATAACATATTGAAAGTCCTAAGCCAGTACCTTTTTTCTTTGTAGTAAAAAACGGGTCAAAGATCTTATCGAGAACTTCCTTGCTAATACCGTCTCCTGAATCAGTAAAAGTGATTTTTATAAACTTGCCTTCTTTTTTTGTCTTTATGCTAATTGTGCCTTCTGTGCCAATCGCGTCCTGAGCATTGGTCAAGAGATTCATAAACACCTCATGAATCTGCTTTTCATCTACCAGCAGCAGCGGCAGATCAGAAGCATAATCTTTTTTAATCCGCACATTATTTAAGCCGAATTGATGTTCAATCAAACCCACCAGTTCTTCTATGCTAGCATTAACATCTGTCGGCTTAAGCTCCCCCTTGCTCGGACGAGAAAACCGGAGTAATCGCTGGATAATTTCCTTAGCTCTCTGACATTCCTTCATCACAATTTCCAGATTAGCTTTTACTTCTTGGCTCTCGATTTCTTCCATCAAAGATAATTGCGCTCTGCCGGAAATAACCATCAAAGGATTATTAACTTCATGCGCCATGTGCGAAACCAAAGTTCCCAGCTGCGCCAGTCTCTGGACTTTTTCCACTTCTTTGCGCTGGGAAATATCATAGCCCATAACCACAATTCCGGTTATCTGGCCTTCAGCATCCCGCAGTTCCGCGCTGTCCCAGGAAATCATGTTTT
>JAHITE010000047.1 GCA_018817585.1 Candidatus Omnitrophota bacterium | reverse complement strand
TAGGAAAAGGAAAAACCCAGGGTTCAGAACAAAGACAATCAGTGCCGGAATATTCTTCAGCTGAAATGTCAATGGATGAGCCAATGGATAGTTTTCCTGTAGAGTCGCGAAAGGATGAAGAAGTTCCTTTTTAATTTAATAATCTGTAGACCAAGAGGAGAAAAAAGTAATGCTAATGCGTAAAAAAGGTAAATTATTGAAAAAGCCTTCTAAAAGAACCGTACTTTTTAAAAAAAAGGTATGCCGTTTTTGTATAGATAAGGCAGACAAGGTTGATTATAAAGATGTTAGCAAGTTAGTTAAATTTATAACCGAAAGAGGAAAAATTGTTCCTTCCCGTGTAAGCGGAACTTGTGCTAAACATCAGCGTAAACTGGCGCAGGCAATTAAAAGAGCAAGATTTATTGCTATTTTGCCTTATGCTGCAGAATGAAATTCGCAAAACAATAATTAGATTCTCGAATAATGAGAATTGTGAAATGTGTTTTTCGTATTTTATGATTAAATAATAATGATTCCCGATCAGCAGCTGGTCGCTGTTTCTCGGGCAAAATTCTCCCGCCGAATTGCGGCGGGATCATTTAAGGAGTTATAATAATGAAAGTTGTGTTAAAAGTAGATTTAAATAAATTGGGCAAGATTGGCGATATTGTTGAAGTTACGCAAGGTTACGCGCGCAATTATCTGCTTCCCCAAGGAAAGGCTTTAGAAGCAAATAAAGAAAATTTACAGTTGCTTGAACAAGTAAAAAAAATTAATAATAAAAAGCTAATAAAACTTAAACAAGAAGCTGAAGAAATAGCAAAAAAAATTGAAGGTGTTTCTTGCACAATTGTCATGCAGGCGCATGATGAACAACTTTATGGGGCAGTGACAAGTGCTGATATCGCGAAATCTCTGTCGCAGGAAGGGATATCTGTAGATAAAAAAGATATCTTATTAGAAGAACCTATCAAAGCCTTAGGGGTCTATCATATTCCTGTTAAACTACATCCAGAAGTAAAACCTCAGGTAAAAGTATGGGTGGTCAAAGAATAAAGCGCAAGCAAGAGCGAATTGAGCCTTTAGGGTCATTAACCCTTCTTGACAAAGTGCCGCCGCAGAATAATGAAGCGGAAATGGCGGTTTTAGGTTCAATGCTGCTGGAAGAATCGGCAATATCCGATATTGTAGAAATATTAGATGAAGATTGTTTTTATCGTGACAATCATCAGAAAATTTTTCACGCGATGATTGGTCTTTATAGTGAGAATAGACCGATAGATTTAATCACGCTCAGCGATTTTTTGCTCAAAGCGAATGAATTGGAAAAGGTCGGAGGAGCGGGTTATCTTACTGAACTTGCCAATGTCGTTCCTACAGCAGCTAATGTGTTGTATCACGCGAAAATTGTTAAAGAAAAAGCAGTATTACGTAAACTAATATCAACAGCAACTAATATTGTTACTCAAGGATATGAGCCTGATCAGGATGTTGATGGTTTGCTCGATACCGCGGAGCGAATGATATTTGAAATTGCCGGATCAAAAGCGAAAAGCGGGATTGTCCCGGTAAAAGAGTTAATTAAAAGCAGTATTGAAAACATTGAAAAACTTTATCAGCGAAAAACACAAATTACTGGAATTCCTACGGGATATCAAGATCTTGATGTTATTACCGCGGGACTCCAGCCCTCAGATCTAATAATCCTTGCTGGACGTCCATCTATGGGGAAAAGTGCTTTGATGTGTGGATTTGCCGAACACGCCGCTGTTATTGAAAAAATTCCCACAGCTATTTTTAGTTTGGAAATGTCTAAAGAATCATTAGTGCAAAGAATCCTTTGCTCTCATGCCCGGGTAGACATGCAGGCAGTGCGCACAGGGTTTTTATCTCAGGATCATTGGGGCGATTTGGTTAATGCCGCGGGCAAAATATCAACCGCGCCGCTGTTTATTGATGATACCCCGGGATTAAATGTTTTAGAACTTAGAGCTAAAGCCAGAAGATTAAAAGCGCAGCATAATATCGGAATGATAATCTTGGATTATATTCAGCTGATGCAGGCTGCGGGATTTCGCGGCGAAAGCCGGCAACAGGAAATTTCTGACATATCAAGATCTTTAAAAGGGCTGGCCCGGGAAATTAATGTTCCGCTTGTCGCGTTAAGTCAATTGTCACGGGCTACTGAATCGCGTGATGGTTTCAGACCAAGACTTTCTGATTTGCGTGATTCCGGAGCAATTGAACAGGATGCTGACGTTGTTATGTTGTTATTCCGTGAGGAATATTACAACCCTACTGAAGAAAATAAGGGGTTAGCAGAAGTTAACATCGCAAAACAAAGAAATGGTCCAGTGGGGACAAAGACACTTACATTTGTAAAAGAGTTCAGCAGATTTGAAAATCATACAAAGAGAGAAGAATAAGATATGAGAAAAAAGTTTATTGTATTTTTTGCGTTTATTTTTTTATTTTTTTCAGGTAATGTTTTTGCTCAAAATAACGAACGGATCATTAATAAACTAAAAGTGACGAATAATAAGGTTGTAAGTGAGCAGACAATTATTTCAAAATTAAAATCTAAAGAAGGTTCAGAGTATTCCCCCTTAATTTTAAGCGATGATATAAAACGTTTGTATGCCACCGGACTGTTTAATGATGTGAGTGCTGATCTGGTTGATGAAGCGGATGGTTTGGTAGTTGTGTTTAAGGTTGAAGAAAAACCAATGCTTAAAGATATATTGTTTTCCGGCAATCGCCGGATCAGGACGCGAAAGCTTAAAAATGAGTTGACGGTTAAAATCGGAGAAATATTTGATCAATTTCAATTAAAAGAAGATATGGTTAATTTAAAAAAACTTTACGCGGCAAAAGGATATTCTCTGGCAGAATTAGACTATGCTTTTGAAGAAAAAGATAACAGTGTAATTGTTACGATCAATATTCAGGAAGGTAAAAGAATCAGAGTTAGAAAAATAAGTTTTGAAGGAAATGGTTATTTTAATGACGCGCGATTGCGTAAAATTATTAAAACTAAAAAACGCGGCTGGTTTAATTCCGGATTTTTCAAAGAAGATGTTTGGGGCGAAGATTCGGACAGACTGAACAATTTTTATCGGATGGACGGTTTTATTGACGTGAGTATAGAGCCGTCAATTGAATATAATCAGAAAAATGACTCGATGTATCTGACTTTTAAAATTAGCGAAGGCAAGCAATATCGCACGGGAAATGTTTTATTTAAAGGCAATCAGGTTTTTCTCAATTCGGATCTTAGCGGGAATCTTGAATTATTAAATGATCAGATTTATAGTGAAAATAAATTGCGTTCCGATATTTCAAGAATCCAATCGCATTATTTTGACGCGGGTTACATCGCATCATCGGTTAAAGCAGATACAATGCTTAATCCGCAAACAGGCCTTGTGGATGTGTCTTATGATATCAGTGAAGGCAAAATAGGATACTTGGATAAAGTTAATATTAAAGGCAATGTTCGAACAAAAGACGTTGTTATTCGGCGGGAAATGCGTTTATTCCCCGGCGACCGGTATAATGGTGAGAAATTAAGAAGAAGCCGGCAGCGTTTATATAATCTGGGATATTTTGATGAAGTATCTTTTAACACAGAAGAAGAGCCTTCGACTCTGCCTGATAAATATGATTTGGATGTGTTTGTGAAAGAATCAAAAACCGGAGAATTTAGTTTTGGCGCGGGATATAGTTCTGTAGATAAATTCATTGGATTTATTGATCTTACCCAAAGAAATCTTGATATATTTAATTTCCCAACTTTTACTGGCGCTGGACAAAAATTGCGTTTGCGAATGGAATTTGGTTCTGAAAAAAAAGATTATGAACTTAGTTTTGTTGAGCCATGGTTCTTGGGCTATCCTCTGGCAACGGGATTTAATATTTATAGCCGCACCCGGGAATGGGATAAATATGATGAGAAACGAATAGGTGGTAATTTATTTGTGAGTAAAGACTTAGGCGAATATTGGAAGAATAAATGGACCTATCGCTATGAAAGTATTAGGATTGATGATATTCAAGATGATGCCTCTAACGCGATTAAGGTGGAAGGCGGAAAAAACTATATAAGCAGTATTCAGACGGATATTATTCAAGATACTAGAGATAATCTTTATAACCCTCGCACCGGAGTTTATAATCAATTTTCTACTGAATACGCTGGAGGTGGTTTGGGCGGGGATAAAGATTTTGTAAGATATGAAACTAAAAACAATAAATATTTTCCAATAGGGAATGATGATGTTCTGGATTTTCAAATCCGGCTGGGGGTGATCGAGGCTTTTAGTGACTCGGTTGACGTGCCTGTTTATGAGCGGTTTTATGCTGGAGGAGCTAATACAATTAGAGGATATAAAGAAAGAAGAGTTGGCCCTGAAGGCGACCAAGGCGATCCAATCGGCGGAAGATTAAGAGCGATTTTTAATTCTGAATATACTCATAAACTGACTAATAATCTGAAGTGGGCTTTTTTCTATGATATCGGCAATGTTTGGGCAAATAATCAAGAGTTTATCTGGGACAATCTAAAACTTAAGGCCGCTATTGGTACTGGAGTTAGGGTTAAAACGCCTTTGGGGCCAATTAGGCTTGATTATGGCTATGCCCTTAATCCTAAAGAAGGCGATTCTAAGAGCAGATTTCATTTCGCGATGAGTCATGAATTTTAAGTTTGGAGTAATGGAGTAATGCCTTAGATTAGATTGACAAAATTTCGTAATGTGTTACAATAAATCAAATAATTAGAACTAACAGCAAAAAGGGGAGGAAAAATGAAGAAAATATTGGTAATTATTGCACTGATTAGTGTGATTTTTTGTGTTCAGAGTAAGTGTTTTGCCGAGGAATTAACTATTGGATATATTAACCTTGCTAAAATTTTTGAAGGATATAAAAAAGTAGCTGATTCAAATGAAAAAATGGATAAGGTTAAAAAAGATGTTAATAATATGCTGCAAGATATGAAAAAAATGAATGAGGGAGTTGATACTTTAAGCGAAGGCGCTAAAGAAGAGCGACAAAATCAAATGTTGAGTATGCAAGAAAAGATACGGAAGATAACCGGGGACATTAGAAAAGATGAAGAGCGTATTTTAAGAGAAATCCTGAAAGATGTTGAAAATGTATCAAAGGAAATGCGTAAAAAGAAAAAACTAACTTATATTATTGACGACAGGCTTATTATTGATGGACCAAAAGAAAATGATTTGACTGACGATATTTTAAAAACGCTAAATGAACGCTATAAAGGTAATTAAACCAAGGAAATAAAATGAAGAAAACCTTAAATGAAATAGCGCAACTTATTGACGGGTTTGTGGTTGGAGATGGCAATATCGAAATTAGCGGAGTTTGTGGAATAAAAGAGGCGAAGCAGGGAGAAATTACTTTTGTTGCTAATCCTAAGTACATTTCGTTGATGGAGCATACTAATGCTTCCGCGATTATTACTACTCCGGATATAAAAGAATCGTCAAAACCATTGATTTTGACGGAAAATCCTTCATTGGCTTTCGCTAAATTATTGACTTTAGTTGCGCCTAACGAATCGGGTCATTTTAAGGGGGTTCATCCTACGGCTGTAATCGGCAAGGATGTGAAATTAGGTAAAGATGTCGCGATTCATCCCTTTGTTGTCATAGAAGATGGGGCTGAAGTTGGTGATAATAGTGTTTTGTGTGCAGGCGTGTTTGTGGGTAATAATACAAAAATTGGCTGCAATACAGTAGTTTATCCGCATGTAAGTATTAGAGAAAGAGTAATTATTGGTGATCGGGTTATTATTCACAGTGGAACGGTTATTGGCAGTGATGGCTTTGGCTTTGCCACTGTTAAAGGATTACATCAAAAGATTCCGCAGATAGGTACTGTGGTTATTGAAGCAGATGTTGAAATTGGTGCTAATGTAACTATTGATCGAGCGCGTTTTGACAAGACTTTAATAAAACATGGAACAAAAATTGACAACCTAGTGCAAATTGCCCATAATGTAGTTATTGGTGAAAATTCAATAATTGTTGCTCAGGCGGGAATTTCCGGTAGTACAATTTTAGGGAAAAATGTTACTTTAGCTGGTCAATCAGGGCTTATTGGTCATATTAGTATTGGTGATAATGCCGTGGTTGCTGCTCAGGCCGGAGTTACTAAATCAGTTCCTGATAATACATGTGTTTCTGGTTATCCGGCAAAACCCCATAAAAAAGCGAAAAGAATAAATGCTTGCGTGCAAAAGTTGCCGGACTTATATAAACTGGTTAATAAATTACAGGAAAAAATCGCAACTTTAGAGGAGGCTTTAAAGCTACAAAAAAATGGAACTACAAAAAACAATAATTAATTCAGTATCGCTAAGTGGTATAGGTTTACATACAGGGCAAAAAGTAAATGTTAAGTTCACTTCTGCTCCAGAGGATAATGGAGTGGAGTTTGTGCGGGTTGATCAGGAGGGTAAACCTCGGGTTAAAGCGCAGATGTCTAATCTTATTGAAAGGCCGCGTAGGACTTCGATTGGAATTCGGAATATTGAAATTCATACGATTGAACATGTGATGGCGGCTTTGGTTGGTTTAGGAATAGATAATATTATAATTGAGATGGATGCGGAAGAACTACCAGGTCTGGACGGCAGCGCTTTGCCTTTTCTTGAAATATTAAAAAAAGCTGGTATTTTTGAGCAAAAAACGCAGCGAAAATATTTTCAGCCAAAAGAACCATTGTTTATGGAGGAAGGCGATTCTTCTTTAATGATATTGCCGGGTAATGAATTTAGGGTTTCTTATACAATGAGCTATCCGCATCCTATGCTCAAATCGCAATATGCTTCTTTTGATGTTGATACAAAGGTTTTTGAAAAAGAATTAGCTCCAAGCAGAACTTTTTGTTTGCAACAGGAGGCCGAGGAATTAACGAGGCAAGGACTGGGCAAAGGAGCAAATTATGATAATACTGTTGTGGTTGGCGATAATGAAATCGTGAATAATAAATTGCGTTTTGAAGATGAATTTGTCCGCCATAAAATTTGCGATTTAATCGGAGATCTTTATCTTTTAGGTCATCAGATTATTGGGCATGTTATTGGAATTAAAAGCGGACATCCTTTAAATATAAAGCTGCTGCAAAAAATTAAGCATCTGCATGATCGCCAAACACAGGCTAGTATTGGAACCGCGAGCAATGATTTTAGTAGTACGCCGCCTTTGAATATTAATGATATACAGAAAATTTTACCGCATCGATATCCTTTTCTTTTGGTGGATAAAATCCTTGAATTAAAAGAAGATAAATATGCCGTGGGGATAAAAAATGTTACGATAAATGAGTCTTTTTTTAAAGGCCATTTTCCTGGTCGGCCAGTTATGCCCGGGGTTTTAATTGTTGAAGCCATGGCGCAGGTTGTGGGTGTTTTATTGCTGAGTAAATCAGGTAATCAGGGCAAACGGGCTTATTTTATGAGTATTGATAAGGTGAAATTCCGGAGAATGGTTTTGCCTGGGGATCAGCTTAGATTGGAAGTGTCTGTGCTTAAATTAAAATCAAAAGTTGGACAGGCATATGGCCGGGCATTAGTTGATAATAAAGTGGTAGCAGAAGCGGTATTAATGTTTACTTTAGGTGAATAAAGACAATAATTTATGACAAAGGCTAACTATTCTGGCGATTAGTTTCTAAAAGAATTGTCCTATTAGTTGGTTTTTTTTTCAACTTGATTTTTTAACCTCTCTGTTATAAGGTATATTTCATATGAATAAAAATATTACTATCCATCCAAATGCGTGTGTTAATCCAAAGGCTAAAATTGATAAGGGCGTAATTATCGGCGCTTATTCTATTATTGGTGAAAATGTGAAAATTGGAGAAGATACTGTAATCGGCAGTTCTTGTGTTATTGACGGAAGGACTCAAATGGGAAAGCGCTGCAAAGTTTTTACTGGCGCGGTTATTGGTAGTGAGCCTCAGGATTTAAAATACCAAGGAGAAAAAACTCAGGTAATTATTGGGGATGATAATATAATCCGTGAATATGTTACTATTAACCTGGGAACAATGGAAAAAGGCAAAACAGTTGTGGGCAATAAAAACCTGTTCATGGCATACAGTCATGTCGCGCATGACTGTATAGTCGGCAATGAAACTGTGATCGCTAATGTCGGAACATTAGCCGGGCATGTTACGGTCGAGGACAGAGCGATTATCGGGGGGATGGTGGCGATTCACCAATTCTCGAGAGTAGGAAAAATGTCAATTATCGGCGGTTGTTCCAAAGTTATTCAGGATATTCCTCCCTTTGCGATTGTCGATGGACATCCGGCTAAAGTTTATGGTATCAATAGTATTGGCTTAAAAAGAGGAAATGTTCCGGTCGCAAGTGTTACAAATCTCAAGTCTGCTTTTAAAATTTTATTTAAACTTAAGCTATCTACTTCCAGCGCATTAAAGAAAATAAAAGATAATATTCCTGAAGATCCTTATGTGTCATATCTTGTAAAATTTGTTAAAAAGTCCCAACGCGGATTCTGTAAGGGCAGTTAAACTTTAATATGAAGAGTCTCAAGCAGAGAGTGAATATTGGGCTTTCTGCTTTCTCATTATTGAGAGGATATTAGATGGAAAAAATTGCTTTAATATCAGGCAATGGAAATTTACCAATTATTTGCGCTCGCGCGGCAAAAAAAACAGGGGCTTATATTGTTGTTATCGCGATTAAGGAAGAGGCAGACAAGCAACTAACAGATATCGCGGATAAAATATACTGGATCAGTGTAGGGCAATTTAAAACATTAATTGGAATTTTAAAAAAAGAAGAGATTAAAAAAGCGATTATGGTTGGTCAGATCAAACATAAATTGCTGTTCAGTCAAATTGAGCTTGATTTGGAATTAACCAAATTGCTATTTAGTTTAAAAGATAAAAAAACTGATACTATTCTTGGGGCAATAGCCGAAAGAATCACTCAGCTGGGAATTGAGATGCTTGATTCCAGCACTTTTATTAAAGATCATTTAGCTCCCAGCGGTGTGCTTACTGCTAAGGTCCCATCTAAAGCGCAAAACGAAGATATTGAATTTGGCCTGAAAATTGCCAAACAGATAGCCGGACTTGATATCGGGCAAACGGTAGTGGTTAAGGATAAGGTAGTATTAAGTGTTGAAGCCATAGAAGGAACTGATGAGGCAATACGAAGAGCGAATTATTATTGTCATGGCAATGCTGTGGTGGTTAAAGTGAGCAAACCGAATCAGGATATGCGTTTTGATATACCCTTAATCGGATTAAAAACAATTGAAACTTTGATCCAGGAAAAGGTTGCTGTTTTAGCAATAGAAGCTGGAAAAACATTGTTTCTGGATAAAGATTTAGTTTTAGCTTTAGCAAATAAAAACAATATTATTATTATCGCAAAATAACTTGTAGCTGAATTTGCCCACGTAGCTCAGTTGGTAGAGCAAGGCTTTCGTAAAGCTTAGGTCGGGGGTTCAATTCCTCTCGTGGGCT
>JAHITE010000046.1 GCA_018817585.1 Candidatus Omnitrophota bacterium | reverse complement strand
GAACCTGGCGAGCTTGAACTACTCTAGCGCGTATTTCATCCGAAGTTGTTTGTCTTTTTTTAAGCGGCTCAAAACGCGCTAACTCTTCAATATCCACTACCGGAACTTTTATATGTAAATCAATCCTGTCTAACAACGGGCCGGAAACACGTTTGCTGTATTTTTCTATTTCCCGCTCAGTACAATGACAAGCTTGTTTTGGATGATCTAAGTATCCGCAGGGGCAAGGATTGGCAGAAGCAGCCAGAATAAAGCGGGCCGGGTATTCAACTCTTTGCCGGCTGCGTGAAATAGTCAGCCTGCCGTCTTCCATTGGCTGGCGCAGTGCTTCAAGCACACTGCGGGGGAATTCATTGAATTCATCCAAAAACAATACGCCGCGATGCGCCAAACTTATTTCTCCGGGCTGAGGTTTTGTCCCCCCTCCGGTCAGGCCCACCTGTGAAACAGTATGATGCGGCGCCCGAAACGGCCTTGTCCTGACCAAAGACCCTTCCGGAGGTATCATCCCGGAAGCGGAAAAAATCTTAGTCACCTCCAATGATTCTTTTTCACTCAACGGCGGCAATATCCCGGGTAAAGCCCGCGCTAACATTGTCTTGCCCGCTCCCGGACTGCCGACCATTAGAAAGTTATGCCCTCCGGCCGCGGAAATCTCCAAAGCTCTTTTGGCCTGCTCCTGGCCCAATACTTCAGACATATTAAACTCAACATCAAATTCATCCTGAGGAGATTCTCTATATTCTGCCGGCATTATCAAGGTACCCCCGGAACAATGATTTATCAGTTGATTCAAGTTCTCTACCGGATAAACATTTACTCCCTTAACAATTGCCGCCTCGTTTGCCGAAGCTTTAGGAACAAACACATTTTCGAAATCATTTTCTTTAGCAAATAAAGCCAGTAATAAAGCTCCCTTTGTGTGCCGCAAACTTCCATCCAAAGAAAGCTCTCCGAAAAACAAGCTTCTTTGCGGCAAAGCGCATTGTAACTGTGAATTTAAAATTCCAATAGCAATCGGCAAATCATAACAGGAACCTTCTTTAGGCACATCCGCCGGAGCCAGATTAATAATGATCCTGCGCTGCGGAAAATTTAATTGAGAATTTATTATTGCTGTCTTCACCCTCTCTTTACTTTCCGCTACTGCTTTACTCGGCAAGCCGACAATCTCCAATGCCGGCAAGCCGCGCGAAGCAACATTTACTTCTACTTCAATCCCAATTGTTTTAAGCCCTGAATTTGAAACCGAACATACTTTAACTAACATTTATCTGCCTTTTGATATTTAGATTATACTTTCCGGCTTGTTCTATAATTATCCCCTTTAATTGCAGCAAGGAGATTTCTGTGCTTAACTGAGGAATTGAAATTCTTAATTTGTAGGATAATATATCCATATCCATGGGCTCATGCTTAAGCTCCCGCAGGATACGCTGCTGTAATGAGCTGGAACTGTTTATTAAAAAATCTTCTTCTGCTAATCCTTGAACGCTGATTTTGTAAAAATCCATAACATCATTGGCAGATGTTACAATCTCTGCTCCTTGTTTTATTAATCGCATCGGGCCTTTAGATAAAGCGCTGGTAAGCATCCCCGGCACAGCAAAAAGCTTTCTGCCAAACTTGGCAGCTAACTTAGCAGTAATCAAAGAACCGCTTGCCAGCCCGGCTTCAACAACCATTGTCGCGGCTGACAAGCCGGCAACTATTCTATTGCGGCGAGGATATGTCCAGAGTGCCGGAGGAAAATCTCCTTCATATTCAGATATGATCAATCCGTGATTTTCCAATATCTGCTCATATAAATTTTTCTGATAAGCGGGGTGAATAATATCAATGCCGCAGGGCATACAGGCAATTGTCCTGCCCTGAATACTGACCGCCGCCTGATGCGCCGCCGCGTCAATTCCATACATAAAACCAGAGACAATTGTTATTCCAACCGCGGCTAATTCCGATACAAGCAAGTCTGTTACCTGCTTACCATAGCGAGTCATTCTGCGGGCGCCCACAACTGCCAGGCAATGGGAAAAGATATTCTCATCCCAATCTCCTTTATAATAAAGTTTTTTTGGGGCATCAGGAATACTCTTTAACAGTTGAGGGTATTGCGGACTATCAATAGAGATACTATCTGTCAAAATAATTTCTCCCATACTCAGCAAAATTCCTGCCGATATACTTTATATACATCTATTCCTTAATTTCTTGTAACTTTGCCATAGCTTCATGTAACCACACATTTGTGTGGCTGTCAAGAATTTTTGATAATAAAATATTTGCTCCGCAAACAAGCAGAACAAAAAAAAGATACCCAGAAGATAAACAATCTACTATGGATACCTAAGGCAGCTTTTAAAATTAAAACTGTTTTTTGATTATTTGTTATGGACTATAGCTATTATCACTCAAAGTCAACCGCTTTATCTAAAACAAATTGTTTGAGTCAAGGGATAAAGAAGATGAATTAAGTATTGTGTCCTGTATATGCAAAATAAGGAGGATTTAATTAAATTTGACACCTTACTGAGATATTTTTTAAACATACTAATATTTGCGAGAGTTCCTCAGTATTACTTAACATTCTTTCCATTTTTGCTAACATATCTTCAGCTGCCAGAGATGTTCCGCTTATCACCGAAATTGATTCTTCTATATTTTTCATAACATCGTCAATGCCCTTTAATCCTTTTTTAAATTATCCAATTGAACATTGCTATTGCTTACTATTTCGGTTGTCCGCGAAGACGTCTTTTTAGCCGCAATCATAATTTTTTCAAATAAATCATATACTTTGACTACAATAATATTGCCTTCACTAATTTCACTAGCTACTTTCTCAACACTGGAAACAGCTTCGCTTGTTTCTATTTTAACCATATTTAATAATTTACGAATCTGATCTGCCGCGCCCAGAGAATCATCAACAAGTTTTCTTACTTCTTCGGCGACCACGGAAAACCCCCTGCCGGCTTCTCCGGCACGAGCAGCCTCTATCGCGGCATTTAACGCTAAAAGATTTGTCTGACTGGATATATGCGTAATAACCTCAACAATTGAGCCTATCCGCACAGAAAAAGAACCTAATTTCCAGATAAGCTGCGCTGTATCGTCCGCGGCATCTAGGATTACAGTTGTTCTTTTTTTTATCTGAGCAGAACCATCCATCCCTTGATTAGCTAACTCTACCATTTCTTTCAACAATCCCGCGCTGTCATTAGAACTCAGAATCACCTCTTTCATGAAATCTGACATTTTCCCCATACTGCTTGAAATATCTTCAGTCTTTAACGTTTGTTGGGATATCCGCTGAGACATCTGCCGCGTAAAAGTAGATATTTGTTGTCCTGAATAATTTATTTGTTGCGAAGCAGCGGAAAGACCGCTGAGACAATTATTAAACGATTCCTCTACTGTTTTCACATCAACTACTATATTCCGCCAATCTTCTATAATTTTATTCAGTACCGCTGTAAGTCTGACACACTCATCTTTCGCTTTTATATTAATTCCTGAGGGGAAGTCTCCTAATTTACGGGATAAAGCGTTTACAACCTTATTAAGCTCAGCCACTGGCAGCATCAAGGCTCTAGCGACAAAAAAAGCAATACTCCCCCCGATAATTATTACAGCAAATCCGATTTTAAATGCTACGCTTCCAATACGTCCACGCAATTGTATTAGATCATTATCATCCGATATAGATATACTGCTCAATTCCTCAAAAACCGATTGAGTTACAAAAAACATACAGGCTATTACCGCGATACTCATGATTACGGTGATCGCAACCGTGGCTTTAGTTTGAATTCTCATATTTTACCTTATACTAATCTTCGAGTTTGAAATATTTTTTTCTTCATTATTTTCTTCTAAAAACTAACCGCGTAACCGGATTTTTATAAACCCCAATTTTAGTATTACCTATCAGCCTTTATGGCGGCTTTTGGTTTTATTTTTTAAATAAAAAAACTAAGTCTCAGGTTAAGTTCAAAATCCGCGCAATAAACATTCAGTTTAATAACTTCCATTTTTCCCAAATTTACCACTTTAAACCCGCTCTCCCCATAAATAACCGTGGGCAGGCTAAAGTTAAAACCATATCCCGCGCTGCTTGCTTTTTTTTTCAGTCCTCCGGCAAGAACATTTGTAAATTCTCCCATACCATCAAAAACATCTTGCTGTGATATGTCTGATTTACAGTTCAGCATCTTTGAAACAGCAGCTGAAGCCGATTTTTCTGAGCCTGAGACGACGATATTCCCTTGCAAATTACCCACCAAGCCGATGAAGGCAAATATGCATCCCGCGTCAAATTCGCCCTTCTCCATTTTTTCGTTAATTGTAGGTACTGTGGAAAAAACCGTCGTGACTACCTCCATAAGCGTATCTACAAGCATTTGTTTTATTTGTTCTCTTGTTTTCATAGTTATATCCATTTTTGTTTAGATTAGTCTAATAAAGCTCCTATTTTTTCTTTTAACTGCGAAGGAGTAACTGGTTTTATTAAATACCCCATAACATTTGAATTTACGATATAAGCTTGCTTGATGTTTTCCACGGCTCCGTCTGAGGAAATAATAAGAATAGGAATATTCGCTGTCTGCGGATTTTTTGCCATTGCCCCGATAAACTCAATGCCGCTCATTAACGGCATGTTGCAATCAGAAAGAACCAAACCAATATCCTTGCAATTAGCTTCTACCAGTTCCATAGCCGTCTTTCCATTATCCGCTTTCAGGATTTCATTATTAATTCCGGATGCTCTTAGCATCTTAATTATTATTTTCCGTGTTACGCTGGAATCATCGGCTATAACTATTTTCATTTCCCACCCCTCCGGCATTGTTTCAGCTTTTTATTTACTCGCAGCATTTCATCCTCTTAACAACCAAGATTAAAATCATTTATAGCCTGCTTAATATCGGACTAATTTTTTCTTTTACCTGTTCCGGCGTAAATGGTTTCATCAAGCATCCGGCGACACTTGAATTTACATTCTGAGCCAGTTTCAGTCTCTCTTCTGTCGCTTCAGTAGAAGAAATAAAAATAGGGATATCCGCTGTCTGCGGATTTTTTGCCATTGCCTCGATAAACTCAATACCGCTCATTACCGGCATATTCCAGTCTGAAAAGACTATCCCAATATCCTTGAGATTAATTCCTATCAATTCAAGCGCCGACTTACCGTTATCAGCCTCTATAATTTCATTATTAATCCCCGCGCTTCTTATGAGTTTAGTTATCATTTTGCGCGTTAGTCCGGAATCATCAACTATAACAATTTTCATTTCACTCAGCCCGCTGTTAAACTTTTATTTTTTTTAAATTATTAAAATAATCGACTAATTCCTGCGGAATCTTTTTTAACGCCACAACTTTAGCCGCGGCACCTAATTTTATCGCTTCATGGGGCATGCCAAAAACCACGCAGCTTGCCTCATCCTGCGCTATAGTAAACGCGCCAGCTTCTTTCATTTTAAGCAATCCTTCCGCCCCATCACTGCCCATACCAGTTAAAATAACTCCCACTGAGTTTTTTCCCATATGCTTGGCCACAGAATTAAAAAGCACTTCGACTGAAGGCCTATGCCGGCAAACAAGCGGTCCCTGTTTAACTTCAACATAACATCTTACCCCGCTGCGTTTTAAGATCATATGATAATTCCCCGGCGCCACAAGAGCCAAACCAGGATAAATAGTATCGCCGTGTTTAGCTTCCCGCACTTCAATCTGACAAACTCGATTAAGGCTATCGGCAAAAGACCTGGTAAAATTTTCCGGCATATGCTGCGCTATCAAAATACCCGGGAATCCATGCGGTAATACCCTTAAAATACCTTGTAATGCTTCTGTCCCTCCGGTTGAACTTCCTATCGCGATAATCTTATCAGTCAAATTTATCAGATTAGCCTTTATTATTGGAATGAAATTTTCTTTCTTTTTCTCTTTCTCTAGTCTTTTCTCTTCCCGTGTCACTAAAAAACGGTATTTTACACCCGCCGCGGCCTTTATTTTGTCTGTTAGCAAAATAATTAATTCCCTTAATTTATACGACAGGTCAAGCATCGGCTTGTGCATAACTTCGACCGCGCCTAATTCAAGTGCTTTTAAAGATAGTTCACAGCCATCCGGCGTCAAATTGCTTAGAATAATAACCGGTAAGGGATAATGCTCCATCAGCTTTTCTAAAAACGTCAAACCATCCATCCGCGGCATTTCCACATCCAGGATTAACACATCTGGTTTCAAAAAAACAATCTTATCTCTAGCCACATAAGGATCCATTGCCGTGCCGACAATCTCAATACCGCTTTCTTTAGAAAGCTCTTTGGACAGAATATCTCTAACTACAGCTGAATCATCTACAATCAAAACCTTTATCTTTTTTAACATAATTTATCTTATCCGCTGTTAAGTATTTGGCTGCAAACTGTATTCAGGAAACCAATCCGTCTTTCTCACTTTTTTAGTCTTCAAAACCATAGCCTCTCCGCGAAAAGTATCAAAAATTACTTTTCTTCCTAAACTGCCTCCGATATCTTCAGAAACAATAGCTATATTAAGTCTTTTAAATATTTTTTTTGCCGTGGATATCAACTTTACCGCTCTTTTTTTATTCCAGATTCCCCTGCTTCCTCCGCCAAAAATCTGCGCCTCTAAATCATTTTCGCGCGGATTAAGCCCCGAAATCTGTTTTACCAGCAAGGGCACAGCGGTATCAACGCAATAATTGTTTGTTTTTTCTCTAGGATTTGCCTTAAAAAAAATACAATGCGCCATGCCGCCGACTCGCCCAGCCCTATCCCATAATGTAATAATAACTCCATTACCCGAAACCGAACACAATAATGACGGTTCTTCACTAACAACCACATAACCAGGCTGCATTATGCATTTGTATTTATATTCCAGGATTTCTTCCAATCTTGTTTACTCCTTTTTCATCACTGCCGGCGCTACTGATTTAAATTCAGTGTTTATTCTGATTAAGCTTTCCGTATGTCCGATAAAAAGATACCCGCCTTTGGCTATGCATTTATAAAGCTTGTTTATTAAAACCTGCTGGGTATCCCGGTCAAAATAAATCATAACATTACGGCAAAATATAATATCTAAACTTTCTCTAAAAGGAAAAGTTTCCTCCATTAGATTAAACGATCGAAATACCGCCATGTTTTTAAGAAAATGCTTAACTTTATAAAATTTTTCTTGACCTTCAACGATTATGTCGAAATACTTATTAATAAATTGAAAAGACACTCCTTCCAACTTCTCAAACTCATATTTTCCATTCGCTGCTTTTGCCAGCTGTTTTGTTGATATATCTGTGCCAAGAACCTTAATATCCCATCCGCTTAAATTTTTAAAATATTCATTTAAGACAATTATCAGGCTGTATACCTCTTCTCCGCTCGAACATGCCGCGGACCAAACACGCAGTTTAAAAGACCCTTTTTTTCGCTTAATCGCCATAATTTCCGGAAGAACGCGGTCAACCATAAATTCAAAATGATGTTTTCCCCGAAAAAAAGAAGTCGTGTTCGTGGAAACAGCATTCAACAATTGGATAAGTTCCTGTCCTGTAACATCGTTAAGAATATATCGGTAATACTGCTGGTATGTCTGACAATTAAGGTCCTTAATCCGTTTCATTAACCGATTTTTTACAAGTTCTTTTTTTTTGTCTCCCAGATTTATACCGCTTTTCGCGTAAATCAACGCTGCCAACAGCTTATATTCCCGATCACTGACGTCTATAATTGAACTTAACATATTAATAAGTTTAATTCTCGCTTTCTTATAACTAACCTGTTATAGCTGTTCCAATTCCTCCGAGGTCTTTTTTCCCACCCACACGCATGACGCATATTTAATTTTACTGGATAAAACCGATTTTAAATTACCCGCGTCTGAAAAAAGATTCAATTCGGCTTTATCCAAAACCTCCACCGCGCCGATCTTTTTTGCCCGCTCATAAACCTGAGACCCTTTCGAAGTAATCGTACTTATTATTATTACTGGTTTCGGCATATAAATAAATAACTTTTTCAAAAAAGTCAATCCATCCAGTTTCGGCATTATTATATCCAAACATATGACATCCGGATCAAGTTCCAATAATAATTTCCTGGCTTCATACGCATCCTCTGCCTGCGCGACCACCTCGATATCCGGATCTTCGGATAAAGCCTTTGAGAGAATATTTCTAACGGTTTTTGAGTCATCGACGATAAGAACCTTAATCTTTCGCTGCCCGTAAGCTTTTTTCTTTTCCTCAAGCATTTTGCGCTGCTCGAATTGCAAAATTTTCGTAACTTTAAATTCACCATTCCAGTTGTTAAAAAATACTTTTCTTCCGACATCGCCGCCTATATTCTTATGGATAATTTTTATACCGTATTTATTCAGGATTTCATGGGCAATAACGATATTTTTCGCGGCAATGCCTTTGCCCACAGACAAATGCCCCATAACACTGGCTCCTCCCAATATAGTCGCCTCTATGTTTTGAACATTGCTGTCAATCGCCAACATCATATTAATTAAAACTTCCATGGAATAATCACCATACTTACCAGAAGGAACATTACCTGCTGAGCATAAAGGAATCATAAAATGATTCATGCCTCCAAAGCCGCGCTTCCGGTTAAAAAGACATACCCCGACACAGGAACCTAAAATTGTGCCGATTTGTACTGGTTCTTTCGAAACACACAATTCCCCAGGCAGCAAAAAAACCTTGTCATTTTTTTCTTTTTCGTTAAAGTTCATCATAGATTATTCCCAAAACTATTCGGCAATTTTAAAACAAAGCTCGTTCCTTCACCCAGCTTAGAAGACACCCTAATTTCTCCTCCGGCCTTTTTTATTTCCTGCCGGACAATATCCAGTCCAACGCCTCTGCCGGACATTTCCGTTAACTCAGTGTTCCCGCTGATAGACGCGTAAAAAATCAGTATTGCTAAATCCTCATTAGTTATACTATTGAGCTTATCCGCGCTGATTTTCCCTTTTTTATAAGCGTCTGCTTTTATCGCGCTAAAATCTATTCCTCGGCCGTCATCGGAGACTGTAATAAAAATATCCTCGCCTATCCGGCTTAATTCTATCGTGATAATTCCTGTTTCAGGCTTATTTGCCGCCCTGCGTTCCGGCGGGGACTCAATCCCATGTTCAATACAATTAGACGCGATATGAATAAGCACTTTTTCTAAAATAGCAACGCTTCTCCTACCGACCAATATGTCCACACCTTTAGTCCTCACCTCAATTTTTTTATTGCAGGAGACAGCTAAGACCATAATAAGTTCTTTAATTTTTTTCAAAAGTAAATCAGGCGAAGTAACCTTGACTTTTATCATCATCTGCAGGATATCTCTTGATAAAAAGTTCAGCTCATTCAAATTCTGTTGAAATTCAAAAATCATTTCCCGGCCAATACCTGCCTGCGTTAACTTATTCCTGATTAGTCCAAAAGCATTGATAAAATCATCTATTTTTCGGACTGAGGTTAAAATCTCGTCAATCTTGTCTTCTTCAACCCGAATTAATTTTAAAGAATTATACATTTTCCCCCGGTTTAAAAGATTCAGCTCATCAGTATTAACTTTTTCCAGAGCCTCCAGCACTGTCTTAAAACTCTCATTTAAAAGTTTTAAAAGAAAATCATTCGACTTGCTGTCATTATCAATTATCATATAAAAATCAGCCTGCATTTTTTTACATAAATTAGCGCCAGGCTCAAAACCATTCTCTAAAAAAACCGCTGAAAGGCTGTTCAACGACTCTATAAACTCCGCCGCGTCGGGATTATCATCAGGCTTTTCAGCCTTAGCTTCTAAATATGCCTGAATTCCCAGCACCAGAGCTGTCACATCATTTTGCCTATATAAAAACCGTGCCTTATCTTTATTATTAAGCAAAGGTTTCTTTGTTTTTTTTTCTTTTTCTATCGCCTGGCTAATCTTGTCTTTGAACAGATTTATTTCGCGGCTCAGGGTTTGCGTCTGATTTTTGTTTTTTATCGCGTCAATATTTTGAGTTATCAAATTAATGCCTTCCCATAGCAAATCAATAAACTCCCTGTCTATTTTCATGCTTTTCTGTCTTGCTTCATGCAGAAGCTCTTCAAGCGCAAGAGTAATTACCTTAAGATTTTCAAATTGAAAAACCGTACTGTCTCCCTTTATCGTGTGCATAATCCGAAAAATTAAATTAAGCACATCTATATTGTCCGGATACTTTTCCAGGACAATAAGATTTTCATGGAATTCATTCAATATCTCTTCCATATTAATTAAAAAGTTTTCTATTAATTTATCTTTATCTAGCATTTTTTTTATGAGCTAAAGAAATTATTCCGTCTATATCCAGGATTAATCCGACTTTCCCGTCTGAAAGTATTGTCGCTCCGGATATGCCTTTAAGATATCCAAGATTTCCTTCAAGTCTTTTAATAACAACCTGCTGCTGACCAACAATCGCATCAATCAGAATGCAAGCCCGTCCATAATCGGAATCAACTAAGCATCCTATTTGCTCTTCAAGTTTTAATTTCTTATAAGATATATTCGAGCAGTTATCAAGATGAATTACCGGAAATAATTCACCATGAATTTTTATAACTTCTTTTTTTTCGCTGATTGAAGTTATGTTTTTAAACCGCGGCTGAACAAATTCAACCACTGAAAAAAGCGGAATTATATAATTATCGCGGCCAATAGACACAACCGTCGCGTCTATTATTCCAAGCGTTAGCGGAAGCTTAATTATAAAAATAGTGCCTTCGCCGGGTTTAGAATTTATTTCAATTTTCCCTCTTAACTTATCAATATTCCGTTTTGCGACATCCATTCCCACTCCCCGTCCGGAAATATCCGTAACCTTTTCTGCCGTAGAAAACCCGGGGTGAAAAATCATATTATAAATATTTTTATCATCCAAAGCGTCAGTCTCTTTTAATAAGCCGAGCATTCTCGCTTTTTGGAGAATTTTCTCTTTATTAAGTCCCTGCCCGTCATCCTTAACTTCAATTATCAAATTTCCGCTCTTATGATACGCGATTAATTCTATCCTGCCAAAGGCTGGTTTTCCGCGCGAAACGCGTACTTCCTTTTCTTCTATCCCATGATCAAAAGAATTTCTAACCATATGCGTAAGCGGATCGCTGATTAATTCAATTATATTTCTATCAATCTCCGTCTCTTCGCCGGTAATTACCACGTGCATTTGTTTTTCGGTTTTCGCGGACAGATCTCTGATTAGCCTCTGCATTTTATGGAACAAGGGCCGCACGGGGATAAACCGCAGGGTCATGCTTATGTTTTGAATATTACGAATAATTTTATCCAAATCGTTTGTGTTTTTTGCCAATTTTATATCTTTTGAATTTAAATTCAAAACATTCAGGCTTTGGCAGACCTGGCCGCTCACGATAACAAGCTCTCCAATATTATTGATAATGTCATCCAATTTTCTCACTGAAATCTTAACAGTTTCGTCGACTATTGACTTTGTCTGCTGTTCTTCCAAGGCGCGGCTGAGCTGCGTTTGCGTAACCGCCTTTGTTTCAACTAAAATTTCTCCGATCTTTTTCGTATCGCCAGATTCTCTCTGCTTTTCCAGGCTGTCCTTCAGCTCGCTTTCAGTAATCGTGTCATTTTCAAGAAGTATCTCACCTATCTTTTTCTCCTGAGTTTTTTTCAGGCAATTGTTCTTTAAATCATCAGCTACTGATTTTATTCTGCTTAAAACCGCGAAAATATTATAGTATTCACTTTTTAAAACTCCATTATTTTTTGCCTGCTCTTGTAATAACTGGAGTAATTTTCGCAAAGAGTCGATAGACAAAAAAAACGCTTCGCATAATTCCGGGTTTGTTTTAATTGACACTTTGCGCGCAAGCTCAATCAATGTTTCTGTTTCGTGCGTTAATGTCTTTATGTCCTCCAAACCAAGAAACAGTGCTATCCCCTTGATGCTATGAAAAGCGCGAAAAATCTTATTAATCGCCTCATCATTGTCCCCTTGATTCTCTAGGATCATCAATGCCTCTTCCGCGCTGTAAAGATGTTCCTGCGACTCGCTAATAAATTCCGCGATTAATTCTCCGCCATCAGATAAATCCGGTTGGGGAATCCGCGGCGTAAATTCCATTTTAATATCACTGTTTGGCGTCTCTTGCGAACCAGAATTCGCCCGCGGATCTAAAAAAGAATCAGCATCCGGTTGGACCAAAAAATCAGCTGTCTTTTGGACTATGGCTGAGACATCATAACCCAATCCCGTATCAACGCTATCAGCCAAAGCTTTTAATAATTCTCTTAAAACCCGGGTTATATCTAGAAGCAGAGATATAAGCTGTCCATTTAAACCAATTTCTTTATTTTTGATTTTATTTAGAATGTCTCCGGCTTTTTGGGTTAGCCGGGAAAAATTTAAAATTCCCAGAAAAGAGGTTTCGCCGGCTAAGGTATGAAAGTGTCTATAAAGAGATTTGATGTTTTCTTCATTATTAAAATCCTTCTCCAAATACTGAATATTATCTTCAATTTCCGCAATCCTAACATCGGCATCAACAATAAAACCAGGCAATTCCTCCAATTGAAACGGTAATAAATAATTCTTGCCTTTTTCTCCCCTGCCTAATATTTTATTTAATTCTGTTTTATTTTTTTCTATCTCTAATGGCGACTGAAGATTACTCGTTTTATTTTTTAATATATTATAGAGCTGGTTTATACCGCAAAAAACAATCTCCTCCATCTTTTCCGGCAGGATATCTTTTGCTATTTTTAGGAACTCCAGAACAAGCCGCGCCGCTTCCGCCGCGTCTTTTATATTATTACTTAACGCGTCTTCGATAAACGCGTTAAATTTTCCCTCAAAATCAATAATCTCTGTTTCACTTGATAAATCAACGATTATACTTTCTTCCGCTAATTTATCAAGCTTACCCGTTAAAAATCTTACTTCTTTATTATGTATTTCCATTGAACACTCATGACTTTTTAACGATCAGCAATGTGGTAATTAGGGAATATTCCCCCTTACTGATATCCTTTGCATAATTATGCGGATTAGGGTGAAAATTATCACGATGGTATTTTATCAATACAATCTTCACCCTAATCCGCGCTATAAGATAACACTACTCTGTGGCCGGAACTTCCCGCATTGCCGAGGCATCTTCTGTTAAAATTCTTTCGATATTAAGTAATATTTTAACCTTATCCCCTATTTTCCCCATGCCGATAATAAAATCATTGCGCATGTTTGCTCCAAAGTTCGGAGACGGTTCAATAGACTGCTGTGCTATATCTAAAACTTCACAAACCCTATCGACAATTATTCCCATAATAAGATCGTTTACATTAAGAACAATGACGCAGGTTTCATTAGTATAATCTACTTCCTTAAGGTTAAATTTAAGTCTTAAATCAATAACCGGAATAACCTTGCCTCTTAAATTTATAACTCCCCTTACATACGCAGGAACATTTGGGATAGCGGTTATCTCCATCAGCCCTATAATCTCACGCACTTTTAGAATCTCAAGACCGTATTCCTCATTTCGAAGCGCAAAAGTAAGATATTTCCCTTCCTTGGCAAGAGCAGCTAAGCTATCAAACTGATCCATATTTTTATTGGTCATTTCCCCCCCCCTCGTTCAGTTTATTTTTAACTTTTTAAAATCCCTCTGTTCCATCAAGCGGAATTACTTCTTCAGGCTTCAATACTCTCGGACCTTTTCCCTTTGCCGCAGTCATTTTCATCCTATCTTTATGGGCCTTTAGAAGTTCAATCTTCACATTCTGATCATGGAGTCCGGGTCTTCGGTCATAACTGCCAGGCATTCTATCTGAACGCGCAACTTCATTACTCCCTTCGCCGCCAACCATATTTTGCAGCTCACCCACCATGTCCTTTATCATTATCGCCTGCGTAGATAACTCTTCGGATGATGAAGCATTTTCCTCGGCATCAGAAGCGTTTTGCTGCGTAACTGAATCCATCTGACTAACGCCATTAGTTACCTGCGTTATTCCCTCTGCCTGTTCCTTACTTGCGATTGATATCTCCGCGACTATATCCGCGACCTTTTTAGAATTATCCATTATACTTTTCAAGGATTCTGCCGCTTTTACAGCTATTTCCGAACCATTTCTAGCCTTATTCGTATTATCTTCGATCAAATTAGCTGTTTCTTTTGCCGCGTCCGCTGACCTTTTGGCAAGATTTCTAACCTCTTCGGCCACAACCGCGAAACCTTTTCCATGCTCACCAGCTCTTGCCGCCTCAACCGCGGCATTTAATGCCAAGAGATTTGTTTGAAAAGCAATCTCTTCTATGGTTTTTATGATTTTCGACATCTTGTCCGAGGATTCTGTGATCGCCGCCATTGCTTTTTGCATGCTTGCCATGGCTACACCGCCTTCTTCCGCGCTATCTCTGGCCCCTTGAGCCAACTGGCTTGCCTTCGCGCCATTATCCGCATTTTGTTTGGTCGCGGCATTCATTTCTTCCAAAGAACTGGTTGTTTCCTCCAAAGATGATGCCTGTTCGGTTGCTCCTTGAGATAATCTCTGGCTTGACGAGGATACCTGCCCCGCGGCCGAGGAAGCTTGTTCAGCTGCCTGACTTAACTTTTCAATAACCCGCTTTAATACAAGCGTAATGCCGCGAGCAATAAAAATCGCGATTATAATTCCTAAAAGCACCGCTATTATGCCAATTAAGCTAATGCTGAACTTTGCCGCATCGCCGGACCTAAATATAGCTTCGTTTGAGTCATCAACTGTTTTTTGAACTATTTCCAAAGCACGATCCATTAACTCCATTGTTTTTCCAAGATTAGGCACTGTTTTTGCCATGTATATTCTACTAGCTTCTTTTTTCCCGACAACGTCAGCCTGCGCCTCTAGATTCAACTTTTCTAAGGAACTTAAGGTTTTGTTTAAAAGCGGCATGGTTTGCTCTTCAAAAAGTGTTTCCGACTCAAGCCGAGTCTTATTCTGTTTGTTTTCGGCTTCAATAATTTTACCGAAATGCTCACCAATCTCATCTAAATTTAAAATTACCTTCTCTTTATATATTTTCTCAGCTTCCGCCTTGCCTGTGGCGCCCTGTGATAAAACATGAGAAATAGCAATTGCTGATTCATGCAGCACTTTATGCGCTTGCTTACTTTCTTCAATCTGCTCACGCATAAGCGGAAAATCCTGCATATACTTCGCCGCTGCTTCTGATATAATAAATTTGCCGTACGCGCATTTCATTGGATCAACTTCAACCCCTAAATCAGGATTCCCATCGATTATTGACTGGCTAACCTTTGACGCCCAATTTTTATGATCCACCAAACGATGAACAAGCAAAACTTCTAACCCCTCATGAATCGGCGAATATTTTTCCTGGACCGCGACCACGCCGGTATGGAGTTTTTCGTGGGTATCAAGCATATTATCCCAGGCTCTTTTAAACTCATTAGATCCATTTTTGTAAGCCTTCTTCGCCTGTTCTCCGTTAAGCCATTTCCCTAAAGCGCACTTTGTCGGGTCCACTTCAGCTTCTATGGATTTTTCATTTTTCAAAAATGCGTCCCGAACTTTATTTGCCCATTTCAAATGGTCAACTTGGCGTGCTACCAAAAGAGCTGGCAGTTCTTCATCCGATTGTTTAAATACCTTTTTAATTTCAATCGCCGATGTATGCAGGTCAAAGTGACATTTTTCCATTTCTTTAAAAAGGGTTGCCACTTCGGGAATTGCTTTTTCCGCGTGTTTGCGGCCTTCGCCATATAGCCACTCTCCCAAAGCACATTTATGGTCATCTGTCTGCACATCAAGCGTAACAGACTGCTCATCAGTCAGCAATAAACTGACTTTCTTTGCCCACTCCAGATGGTCAACTTCTCTGGCTTTAAGCTCTTTGTTCAGCATATTCATATTAATTACAACGTTAATCCTAGATGCCAAATCCATGATTCCGCCATAACCAAATCCCCCGACCCCCACCATTAATAACAATACAACCCCAAACCCCAAGCCAATTTTCTGGACTACTGTCATTTTCCTCATTACTTGCCCCCCCTTTTTTTAATAATATTAAAAAAACATTTATATGATCTATAACTAACATTTAGATTCGCGGCTTTAGAGAATTATTCCTAGCTCCATCCACTGTAGCGCATATGCAAATGTTTATATTATAGTAATTGTCAATTTTTTCTATTGATAATGTAATTATAAGACTACTTAATACCACTCCCGTAATTACCGCTTACTTTACTATTAGCTAACAACCATGCCTATAGGTTAAATAGGCATTCAAACGAAAAAAAACTCATAAATAGGCTGGATACACATTTCAAACGTATATAGCTAATTAAAATTACTCGCTTTAACCGAATTTTTGCAGACACTGTATGCCCCCTTCGTCAACAATATCTTTAAGCGTCAGGGAACACAGAATATGTTTGATTGAATTTTCTATTTTTAGCCAGAGCAACCGCACAAAGCAATTATCCGTTCTGGAACAATCCTCAGGAGCATCTATACAAGATACAAGGGATATAGCCCCTTCGAGAGCAATAATTATTTCTTCAAGTTTTATGTTTTCCGGAGCTTTTGTTAAACTATAGCCACCATTTTTCCCCCTAACACTTTTTACTAATCCACTATGGCATAAGGCGGCAATAATGTGCTCCAAATATTTTTTGGAAATTTGTTCTTTTTTAGCAATTTTCATGAGACTGATTGGCTCTTGGTAATAGATAACCCCTAATTCCCCCATTACCCGCATCCCATATCTGCATCTTGTTGAAAGCTTAAACATAATTAACCCGATTTTAAGGAAGTAAGGACTTAGACCTTCTTACGCTATAAAGATTATTTGATGAAAAAGAACTAAAACATCTAATATATAGTATCTTTTCCAAAAATAAAACACAAGTAAAAAAATAAAAAAGGCATGCGTAAATTATTTAACACACACCTTTTTTCTAACCTAATTAAAAATTTTGTTATCTTTTCCCTTAGTCATCATGAGAATTTTCATTATTTTTCCATATATTTCAAATCAACTGAATTAGCCCCAGGCAAACTCCTTATCTTTAAAAACCCGGGAAGATTAATATCAATCAGAGGTTCTTTATTAAACCATTTTCCTTGCCATTCGACAAAAACGCTTTTGTCTTTTGGTTTTATTGAGATTTGAATATCACCAAAACTCGTTGGCGCGGGACCAAAAGAAATTGTTTTATTTTTTTCAAGCCAGATTCGCGAAATTCCCGAACACAAAATTAATTGTTCATTTTCTTCTCTTACAAAACAATTTCTTATCATCAAAACCCATTCAGCCGCGGCCCACACATGCTGTCCGTCTCCCATACATCCTCCACCGGTATAAGGATGTATCGCTTCAGGCCATTGCCCTGTAGAGGAAGCCAGCTTAGCCACCGCGGTCATCAAATCAAAATACCTAGGGTCCCCGGCACGTAAAAGCACTTGAGATAAATGCAAAGTTAAGTAAGGATTAATTCCGGAGTGAGTCATGTCATGAAAAAATCCGCCATGGACCAGACACTTGTTCATTAAAAAATCTACAGTATCTAAAATCCTTTTATCTTTCGGCTCAAAAAGGCCCAGCGGATAACTCGCGGCCAAAGAACCTATCGCACCAGTATCTAAAC
This sequence comes from Candidatus Omnitrophota bacterium, assembly GCA_018817585.1. GTDB lineage: Bacteria > Omnitrophota > Gorgyraeia > B26-G9 > B26-G9 > JAHITE01. Next base: position 11,867 of record JAHITE010000046.1, on the reverse strand, counting down.
GACGGTATGGTGATGCCGGAATGGCCAGCCGTTTTAAACGTTCTTCTACATTTTTCAAACTTCTATCAATACTATTTGATAACTGCTCTGATTCTTTCCCAAAAATATCGACCAGATCATTTTCATTGTAAAAAGAACACAAAAAAGCAGCTTCCTTCAAACCGGCAACACCCCAAAAATCATCCCAATAATAAAAATCATTCGGGCCTAGATGTTCAGCGCTAAAACCTGATGGCAGTAATCCTGTGTGTAAAAATCCCAGATTATCAGGCAAAACCTTTTTACAAATCCACTTCCCTGCTTTAATGATTGATTTCTTCCATTCCAATGGAGGAATAGTGCCTGTTTTCTTACAATATTGACTCATAACCCACAATGCTTCACCATTAGAATCCCATTCTCCTTCCTGAGAAAGAAAGTATCCCTTAATAGTTTGACGCGCGGGAAAACAATCCAGAGCGCGCCTGACACGCGCTTTTAATCCAACACTCAGCATGGCATTTAAAATAAATGCCGCGTCTCTAAACCAAAACCTGCGATAAATAAACGGGCCCGGATATACTTCTTTTGGGGAATGCAATATCATTGTGCGAATTGCCGCGTCATAAAGAAATTTAAAATGTTGATCAGGGATTTGTAATGAGCAAGTATCTTTAAGACTTTGTTTCCATAACTGTTGCGCAGTGTCCTGATATTCAGCTGTAGACCCTTTTGCAATTTTACTTTTCTCTAAAGGCACTGAAAGAATAACTTCTCGTGCTTGTTCCGGTTCAAGAGAATATAAAACTGCCGCTGTTGCCATCCCGACTTTACAATAAATTTCTTTTTCATTTTCCGGCAAAGACAACCGGCTATAAACATCACCTCGATGATAATAAGAAAACAAGCTTTGCTCTGGCAGTTCATTAAAATAAATAAAATTATTTTTATTAACATACCATCCCAAGGAATCTTCAAGAAGAGAAATATTATTTATTAAACTAACTCCCTCGGGATTATAAGGCCGGATAGAGACTACTAAACGTGCCCGATTAAAAGACTTTCCTAAAATTTTTATCTGGCAAATAGGATTTTGGGGTGAACCAATAACTTTCGTTTCCAATCGAAGCTTTAATTCTTCGTTAGCTGCTTGCGTAACTACGCAAAGATCATCTTCTATTTTAAGTTTTTGTGACACACTTGGGCAGCGTGACGGGATCAACGGATCTCCTTTATCAGGAATAATCCAGGCATCAATCGACCAGCTATCATAATAAGGAGTAATAAGCCCACGAGGATCGACAATTGGAAAATCACTACTATCCGGAACACCTAAAGCTGTCCAGTTCCGATGAGTAAGATTGATTTGAGTTAATGAAAAAGCTCTGGGAATAAACGCGGCATTTCTCGGATCATATTGACATTCAACCCAATAAGGCCAGACCCAATCAAGGTTATGCTGGATAGCCAGGCTATTCATCAAACCGCGCGCGTGCAAAACAACTCCGGAACGCAATAGTTCCGTGGGCGCGGCCACTTCTGAAGGCTGCGCGAAATTCTGCAATTGAGAAAGAATTTTTATCGGATCTAAAAACCCCTTTCTTCGCGCGGCATCACTTACTAAAAATCTCCATGGGAACCATTTTAACCACATATTATAATCCTCTTTTTATTTTCTTTATGCGCAGTCATCATTTAATCTGATCTGAATTTCCCTTAGTAAATTTTTCTATTTTCTCCGCTAATATATCCAAGTCAAAAGGCTTAACCATATAATCATACGGTTTAGTTTCTTTTGCCTTTTCGTGGATTTGATATTCGTCGCCTCCCGTCAAATAAATTACCGGAGTATTGGAACACCGGCGGATCGCACCTGCCGTTTCATATCCGTTCATCGCCCCGCTCAATCGAATATCCATAAGGATTATGTCCGGATTGTTTTTCTGAGCACACTCTATGGCATCTTCGCCCTTAGAGACAATTTTAAGCACATTGTAGCCGAGTCCGTTTAAACACAATTTCAAACCAGCTGCTATAATTGTTTCATCTTCAACAATTAAAATATTTTTTTTCATTTTTTAAACCTCCACACTATCTGCCCCATTTTTAAACCCAAACAAAATAAGATCAACCAGCTCCTGAGCAATAAACGGTTTATGTAAATACCCTATGGCCCCTGTTTTTAAAGCCCGTTCATGGCTTAGCTCGCATTTATCAGCTGAGATAATAATCACCGGGCGCCTGGCCCCTGATTTAACTATTTGCTTTAACACCTCCCAGCCGTCTGTTCCCGGCATATGTATATCCAGAATCAAACACCCGGTAACGCTATCCGGCACAGCACTGAAAAAATCCTTCGCGCAAGAAAAACTATCAGCATTAAATCCGTATGTGGCCAAAAGCATGGCCAGTGACCTGCGTACTGATTCATCATCATCCAGAATAAAAATTTTCTTGCTATCCTTTTTCACATACCCTCTGCGTTTAATTAGGCCTCTTCTTGCTTTTTATTAATATTATGCGCGTCGTGAAAAATTAAATCAATTGTACTTGGGTATAATAACTTCTACAACCAGCTGATATTTGACATTAACCAATAAATTTCAGGGGCATAAAAAGATCTCCTTGATTTCTTTTCTTTCAAGAAGATTATATTAACCATCCCTAAGCCCTGTCATTTAAATAGAACCGTTTTTTCCTTTCCTGTTTGTAATTGCTTTCTGGCAGCTAAACAAATAGCTTCATATGCGTCTCTGGCCCCCAGGCCAAAACCAATGGCTTCCAGGTCTTTTATATCTAAAGGCACCCCATAACTAACCTTAATCGGATAGAACCGAGGAAACCGCGCTGTTCTTGGCCAAGCTTTAAACGCCCCTTCAATTAACACCGGCACCAGCCGCGCCTTTGTTTCTTTAGCCAGAATACCAAAGCCTCTTTTAAAAGGCTGCACGCTGCCGTCTAAGCTGCGCATACCTTCTGGAAAAAGACACAGGTTTTTATTATTATTCAGCACATAATAGCAGCTGCGCAACGCTTCCATTAAATGGGTAACAAAATCAAGCGGGATTATTCTGCCTGTTTTCAAAAACGCGCGAATAACCGGGACATTAAAATACGGACGTAAACCAAGAAAAAACAAATCCATTCTCGTATAATTTGGTAATCCCGCGCCAATAATAAATCCGTCCAGATAACTGGTATGATTAGAAAATAATATATATTGGCCTTGTTTAGGAATGTTGTTTTGACCGGTCACACGCATCCGAAAACATAAAAATAAGATTAACCGCACAATTTCAATAAAAATCGTTCCTGTTAGCCTGGATACCAGCCCGGGACACAAATCGATTTTGCTCAGATTTTGCTGATTTGGAAGAACTTCTAATAGTTTCTTCCAGTTTAATTTTTCCCCAGGTTTTCGCGCATCTGTTTGGGGTAAGACTTCCGCGCCTTGTTTTAATAAAAGCTCCATGCCGATAATAAGATCTTCGACTGTAAAAGCGTGTCCAATCACTTCGTCTTTAATATTTATATTGAAAACCTTTTCCAGCTCGCTGGCAAGCTCGACCCTGCCCAGGGAATCAAGGCCTAAATCAATTTCCAACAAATCTCCCGGAGTAATATCAGCGGCTGTCTGCGTGTATTGTTTTAAATGCTTGATAATTTTTTCCCCTGTCTTTGATTGCATTAAAACTTTATGCTCCGGAGAAATTTCTTTTTCTTCGAAATCCGGTTTATTTTTTTCTATTTTTGATAAATAGTTTTCGTGTACCGCGAAACGTTTAATTTTACCAAGTAATGTGCGGGGTAATGGCTCCATGGTTATGGAAAAACCTCTTATCCTTTTATAATCAGGAAGAAGCCTCGCAATACTATCAAATTTGTTTTTTAAAACAGTTTTCAGGCTAACTTCCCCCAGGTTTTTAAAATACTCCAAATCCGGCACCACAGTTGCCCAGAGAACAGATGTTTTTTTCAGCTTTGCGCGGGAAAACGCTTCATAAACACACATTTCCTTTACCGGTGACTGTTTAGTATAGATTTGTTCTATTTCCTCTGGAAAAACATTAAGCCCTGAGCTAAGCACAATAATTTCTTTAGCCCTGCCGGTTAAAAATAAATAGCCCGAGCCGTCAATCCAGCCTAAATCGCCGGTATAAAACCACTGCTGCCTTATTACCTTTGCCGTATCGTCCGGCTTTTTATAATAGCCTTGCATTATATTTGGACCGCGAACAACCACTTCACCAACGCCCTGCTGGTTTTTATTTTCCAGCTTTAAGTCAATTCCAGGAAGGGGAATACCCACCGAGCCTATTTTAGGTTTTTTATAAGGATTAAAAGTTAACACCGGCGCTGTCTCTGTCAAACCATAGCCTTCTAAAATAGTAAAACCATGCTTAAATAAATCTAAAGCAATCATAACATCCAGTTTAGCTCCTCCGCTAACAAACAAACGCATCGTCCTTCCAAACCGCCGATGTACTTGTAAAAACAAAAATTTTGATATATTTATGCCTGTTATCCTCCGGATAAAATAAAGTATTTCCTTTAGGCAGGTTAAGATTATCCGCGATCCTAAAGGTATTTTTTGAAAATTTTCCGCTATTCTTTGATGAAAAGCATAAAAAATCTGCGGCACAGCGACAAATATAGAGGGATTTTGCTCCTGCATAGCAGACAATAACCCTTCACCCCGAAAAGTTTGAGGGTAAATGATCGTAAACCCGCTGAGCATGGGCAAAAGCATTGTGACTGTTAAGGCAAAGGCGTGATGCAGTGGTAAAATTGCTAAGATCTTATCGTTTTTATTAGTTATTTTAATTTTAGATATTGCTTTGCAATTGGCCAGAAAGTTTTTATGGGAAAGCATAACCCCTTTTGGCTCTGAAGTCGTCCCGGATGTATACAATATACAGGCAATATCATCTTCGGTTATCGAACACACCTGTGTCTGTTCAGTTTCCCGACCCAATATCTGCCTAAAAACATTGCTGTCCAGGTAAATAATGTTTTGAATTTGTATTTTTCTATCCTCTGATTTTTTACTTAGAAAGGCCATTTTTGCCTGAGCATCCAGAAGAATATTATTTATCTCAAGCTCCGATGATTCAGGATTAACTGGAACAACAATCGCTCCCCGACTAAGCACCGCAAAAAATATGGCTATCCATTGCCAGCAATTATCCAGAATAATTGCCACTTTGTCTTCTTTATTTATATTATGCTTAGTCAGAAAACAGGAGATTGCTTTTGTCTTGGAGTAAAGCCTGCCAAAAGTGATGCTTAACCACTTTTGATCAACTTTTTCTAATACGGCAGTTTTGCGCGAACATTGCTGAGCAATAGCTTCGAATGCTTGATAAATAGTTTGATTCATAAGAAAAATTATACCGTAAAAACATGTCTTTTAGAAGGAGTTTTTGCGAAAATGAAATAGACAAAAGTGGCGCCATCTTACAATTAATCCTGTCCAACAAGTTTTCTGAACCACTTTTAATTCGATTTCACTTTACTTATCTACTGCCACAAGGTAACATTTGATTCCTTCAGTTGGATTTCCTTTGGCTGCAGAACAATCCCTACTTTAAAATATAATTTCTCCATCCAGCCCCATTCATCCTCAACAATAATTACATCATCCACCCGAATTGGCTGGGTGATAGCTATCTGAATGCCGGCAATATGATTACCCAGCGTTTTTTGCGCGGCAAAACCTACAACTATCCCGATAACTCCTGCCGACGCCAAGATACTTACCCCTATATGCCTAACTTGCGAGAAACTCATCAAACTACATTCAGTGATGAGTTTTACTTTCAAATAAAAAGAACCGCTCACGGCAGAAGCGGCTACATCTATTGCTTGAGTCGAACTATCAAGAGATAGGGCTAACTGCTATTCTTACTTTCAAATTCTACTATTCTTTCTTTAAGGATTACTATCTCTTTTTTCAACTCCATCATTTTCAACTCTCTATCAGTTGTCGCCTTGTAAAATATCTCAAGATCGTGTAATTTTTTCTCCAATTCTTGCTGCAACTTCATGCGTTTGGTCATATCTGTATGTATGCCAATAAGAGCGATAGTTTTATTATTGCTATCTTTAATCGGATAGGCTCGTAAGGACACGTTGATCACATTCTTATCCCTATCATACATTTCCACTTCTTTGTCCCATATTCCCCCGGCCATAATTGTTGCAAAGACCTCACGTCCGACTTTTTCATCAACATAAACAGTTGATTGCGGACCGCTCGCACCATCTATTTCCTTAACCGACAGTCCAAATAATTTAGTAAAAGCCTCATTCTGATAATAGTGCCTTCCTTCAGGAGATGCCATTCCGATTGCGTCTGTGGAATTATCAATGGCTTTTTGGAATTGAAATAAGTTTATTTTTACTTTATTCCTCTCAATAACTCGCCCTAATTGTTGTGCAAGTGCGGCTATTAAACTTCTCTCTTCTTTTAATAATGATCCTTCATCAATCTCTGGTTGCTGCTTTAAGTAACAGACCTCAAGGCTTCCTTTCTTTTCATCGTTTACTATAATATCAGCTACTTTTTTCCATTTTGTGTCTTGGAAGTTTTTTGTTTTATACTCCTTACCTTCGAAAGTTATCTTAGCACAAGTAATTTCCGGATATTGGTAAGCAGGTGGGATTATATTTACTAAACCTTGAAGTATCTCTTGTATTGTTATATTAGGTTTTTCAATTATCTGTGAAAAGCCGTAAACACAGTTTAGCTCTTTTATGCGTTTTTGCAGATTGTGTCGTGTGCGATTTTCAGTAATATCTTCTATGGCAAGAAGTATCAGCTTAATATTAGTCATTTCTTGGTATATGCGGCGTGCGTTTAAAAGCATTATACGCTTACCAATGCTCTGGAAATCGTGTTCAACCTCATAGTCATTGAATTGAGTATGTTTGGGTAGGATTTCTTCAAGCAACTTACGCAATGTAGGGATGTCCCACTGCCTGTTGCCTAAATCATAGATTAGTTGACCCTCGGTTGCTTTGGCATCTACTTTGAAGACCCTATAGAAGGAACGGCTGGCACCGACTACCCGCAGGTCAGCATCTAATACAACAAGTGGTTCACGTACGGTATTTACTATGTTCTCTGCGTATTCGCGGGCTTCTTGGGATATTTGTAAATCTGACTTTTTGCCATTCTTCATTTATACACCCCTTTTATACACTATTATTTTACTCCCCCTAATAAGGGTGTCAAGCAAAAAGCTCTCTGCATCAAGAAAGTTCGATAATAACTCCTTCTTCATAATTCTATTATAAAGAATGTCTGAATCAAATCAATTGTACCAAGGTATAACCATGGTTTTAAAGGAAACAATAGGGTCAGCCCTATCCGCTAATAGCTGTCTTTATTTTCCCCAATTCTCCAATATCCCCACTACATAAACATAAGTTTTCTTGGGATTGTCGGTGTTTTTCTGGGCGATGATTGCGAAGGCTTTTTTTATTTTCTTTGGTCCGTATTGTTTTGTCTTTAATATAATGTCTTCGATTGTAGCCGGATTGTAATCCTCAAAAACTATTTTCGCGTATTTTATGGCTTTAGTGTAATCCTGGTTGCCGTATTTTTGTTTTAGCGTGTCTAATTCTTTGTTTAATTTATCCAAATCATAAACAGGCATAAGCCGGTATATATTCGGTGAGCGTTTTGTATAAGGAGTATCAGTCAGATCATCGTACTGTACTTCGATCAGACGTTTGCGCCGCAATTCGCCCATGCCATTGTTAATCACAGATTCATCTACATTGCCGAATTCTTGTGTTATTTGAGGAACGCTTTTTGACCAGAACGGCAGAGTATCGCTGGTACTGCTGTTAAGCAGATTGATTAGATAGCAGAATTTCGCCCGCATAGATAATTCCCTATCCCACCCCAGCTTGAAATAATCTTTGGGCAATCCAAAGCAGTCTTTTGTCGGCAAAGTGTAGTTTTGGGTTTTATCTGTATAATCAAGCAGAACAATATTTGCTTCTTTGGCATAACGAGGCGTGAATTTAATCAGCTTGTATTTTTTATCCAATTTTTTCAGTACTTTTATAAGCTGGCGGCGATAAGCGGTTGGGTTCATTGTATCTATGCCGAGATATTCTGCCAGAGTATCATAAAAAAGGGTTATGCTTTCTCCTTTATAACTATGCAGTAAATACAAATACACGTCAAAGGCTCGTTCGTCGTGCTGTTTCATCATCTCCGGAGCAAGCTTCGAATCTTGCATAAATTGATAGGATATCAACAGGCTGTTTTCAGAAATATCAGCCGGTGGGGTTATATCTTTTCCCGCTTCTATAGTTTCCAGATAATCCAAAACGCTTTGGCACACATCAGGAGATTCAACCAAAAGAGCAATCTCGATGTTTCGACTTAAAGCGCTTTCTGTCCAGTTCGTACTGCCGACAATCGCTATTTTATCGTCTATAACCAGTGTTTTAGCGTGGGTATATGTTGTCAGTGTATCGTAATATACATTTATTCCAGCGTCTTTGAGCTGTTTGTAAGCACGGATACTGCGTATCTTTTCCTGCCAATCGCTTTCATCCCGCTGATTGACAAAATCCACATTCGCGTCCAGGACAACCTCAACATCCACGCCTCTTTGCTTCGCATTGATCAATTCATCTACCAACTGCTGAGCCTTAGTATTATTCATCTTTTGCGGTAATTCGATTATAAACATTACTACTTTTACAGATTTTTCCGCATTAGCAATCGCCTGCTTTACTGCCGGAAAATATTTCGGCCCGCTAATATCCTGAACATCAGCCGGATAACCAAAGGCAATTGTAGATACTAACAACAAAAAAGATATTTGAAATATTAATATATACTTTCTCATGTTATGCTCAGTTTTAATTTTCATCTGTGTTCATCCAACTTTTTATCAGTGTTTATCATTATCCGTCATGATCATTATTTATTTCTCATATCTAACATTATCCAGATAAAAAATACATCCATCCGGGTTTGATTGCTTCTCTGCTATCCAGCAAAATATTCCACCAATATAAGACAAATCCATATCGCTTAAATCGATTATAAATTCTTGCCAGTCCTTGCTTAATATTAGCACTTCCGATGTTTTTGTATCTGAGTCAGAAAGCTCCCCGCCAAGCCCGCCAACCTTAATCAGAATTTTCTCATTTCCTTTTTCACCTCTAGCCCAAACAATTAATCTTTTTGCTTTGCTTAAATCAAACCTGACTTCTCTGTCCGGGATATAGTATCCCTGAGGAGTTTGCCAATAGGCGCCGCCCCAACCCTCGCCTTGTTTACCTTCGGCTGTATAAGTCCATTTCATACAGGTGGTGCCACTTTGAGGATTTTCTTCCCAGTTGAGATCTAGGGCAATATCTCCATAATCTCCCATCCAACCTGAAGGTACTTCATGGTTTAACCTGCTCCCCCCATCGTCATAAACATAAAAAAACCCATCCTCAGTAAAACTAGCTTTACCACCAACAAGTTTTTCTTTCATGGCTTCTTTATCAGCATTACCATGATCCGCAGAAAAACAATTACCTACCATTAAAACCATTAGCACAAAAATAATTTTAAATATTAATATATGCTTTCTCATGATATGCCTAGTTTTAATTTTCATCTGTGTTCATCCAACCTTTTATCAGTGTTTATCATTATCTTTGCTATTTTAGAAGCTGTCTGTTTATTCTGCCAGTATTTCACATGCGCGCTGATTGGGAAGAAGCCTGTGCTCACACTGGTGTCTTTAACATCTATTTTAGAGAAGAACGGTTTACATCTGCGGGCAATGCCGTCTTCATTATCATAAAGATTATGCCAGGATTTAACATTTGCAGGCAGAGTTAACTCTGATTCCACATGCCCCATAGCAGAGATAAATATCGGGATTGGTGAACCTAAGGTGATAAAGGATAAAACATTTATTTTTGGATCTAAAAAATATTTTCTGAAACCAAACAAATAATCAAAAGCAATTACACTGCCCAGAGAATGCGCAATAACGATTATATCATTTGCTTCTTGAGTGCTGGAATGAAACGCTTGATCCACCTTCCACAATATCCCCATGTCCCCGGAAGCCTTATCGCCCTTATCCTTGATGTAATACATTATCTGTAAAGCCAGAGGATCAACCTTCTTTGACGCCCAATTCCACAACCCTTTTTTCTTGCCAAAAAGCTCGTATTCTAAATTCAGATAACGGTTAGTCAAATCAGTAGTAACATCAGCCCAAATAATTTCTTTTTGTATAAATTGGGCTTTTTTCTGCTCTATTTCTTCCTGAGCAATCCCTTTTTTCTTTAAGATTTTTCCATACTCGCAAAGAATATTCCGAAACAGCCAATTGCTGTATCCGGTAGTCTGATAATTAATCCCGTGGATGAAGATTACATTAATCATAATTTCCCCGTTTTTAACCTCTAACACTTTGTTAAAAAAACAATCTTATACAGTCCCTCTTTTTCTATCTTATTGTCTCGTTCTATTTGATACAGGAGCTCTGTCAATCCTATCATATTATCAAGGATTTCTATTGCATCCTCTTCTGTTAAATGAATCCCCATTTCTTGATATTTGGGTCCCCAAAATTTCAACGTGCTTTCTATTGAATCTTTTGTATGTTGCATACTGGTTCCAATTTATCCTTCTTAAAACTACTCGTTCTTCTCCCTATAAATTTTTAATCTTCCTTTTTCTTTAAAGTTTTAACTGCCCATACTGAAAATCTAAAAATCAGATAAACAAGATAGAATATGATAATCATTAAAGCAATGTTATTGAATAAATTAACTTTATCTCCCTTGCAAACAAAATACCAGCTTATGATGAAAGCTATAAACACGCCTAAGATAACCAAGCCTTCTCTAGCTATAAATTTTTTAGTTTTTAACTTCATCCCCGCAACCCTTCCATAGAACTACTCATTCTTATCCTATATTAAACTAATGCCCTCTCTCTGTAGCTCAGAACACTCGCCAAAGTCATTGGATTAGGATCTTCAATATCTACCGAGCTCCAAGCATCCATCATATAGTTTTCAATATAAGCATACGGCAAGAATCCATAGCCTTTTTTACCCCATTGCTCTGACCAAGAGTTTTTGAATTTCACTAACTTCTTTTTATCATCATAGCCTACCGGGCAGATCGCATGGCCGCCTAAAGGTCTTTCATTTTTCTTTGGCATTGGAACAATTCCGGTCTTAGTAGTCATCATCCCCTGAAAAACCTGCACCCCGATAACGCAAGGGCCTTTAGTCGCTAAGTTTAAACGTAGCTCGTCCAAGTTAAGAATTCGGGCATATGTTTTAATACGGAATTTTTTAGCATTAGTAGAAAATCCTTTTTTAGCTTTATCTGTTTGATGTGGTTTGTACGGCCAGAACTTTTCCTGGCACACTCCTAATTTATTTAAAACCTCCATAGCTGCGCGAAGAGTTGTTCCTTCCGCTTCCGGCATGCCGTCTATTTTTTTGCATTCGCTGTAAACAAATCGAGGAGACATTTCAATCAACGAGCCATAATCAAGGATTTCCTGATATTCTTTCATGCCGCTTGCACATGCAAAGCTAACACAAGTCCCTTCATCCCCCTGATTCCTTACGGGTGAGAGCTTAGGCGTATAATCAATTTTCTTGGGTATTTTCATTACCGGCAAATAAGCCCGCATCAAATAATCCTTCCCGCTAAATTTATCTTTAATACATCCTAGCTTGTTCATTTTTTGTCCTCCTATTACTTATTCACTAGTTTATATGAATATCCCGAGATACAAATAACTGAAATAGTTGCTAACCCTACATCAAAAGCCCCAAGTTCTACAGGTTTACACCACCTGGTCGCAAGAAGAAAAAGACAATACCACCCCG
>JAHITE010000045.1 GCA_018817585.1 Candidatus Omnitrophota bacterium | reverse complement strand
TGCAGTTACTTAAACTGAATACATCAATCCTTTCATCGGGTCTGACTTTGGGATTAATGACCCTGCCCTGGACAATTACCGCTAGTGAAGAGGCATTGAAAAATGTTCCTAAAGCATATCGGGATGGCGCCTTAGCATTAGGGGCGACAAAATGGCAGTCGATCAGCACCAATGTTTTGCCTTATTCGATTCCCGGGATGCTGACCGGAACGATTCTCGGTTTATCGCGGGCAGCGGGTGAAACCGCTCCGATCTTATTTACCGGAGCAGCTTTTTATCTGCCGTTTTTACCCAGGTCATTATCAGATCAGTTTATGGCCTTGCCCTATCATTTATATATTATGGCTACGCAGCATCATGCGATTGAAAAGGTACGTCCTATAGCATATGGAACAGCATTGGTGCTGATTGTCTTGATTTTCTGTATGAATCTGTTTGCGATAATTACGCGCTATAAGTTAAGAAAGGTTAGATTGAAATGAGTGTATTGACAAAAGACGGTATTAAAACTGAAAAAAAACCATTAAACCAGACCGGTAAAATGGCGGGTAATAAAAATAATAATATTAAAATATTTGTTAAAAATTTCAATTTTTATTATGGAGCATCGCAAGCTTTAAAAAATATTAGTTTAGATATTAGGGAAAATACTGTTGTCGGGATCATTGGTCCATCGGGTTGCGGCAAGTCTACATTTTTGCGCTGTTTTAACCGGATGAATGATACGATTGTCGGGATACGTTATGAAGGAGATATCCTGATCGATGGGAATAATATTTTTGATAAAGAACTGGATATTGTAGATCTGAGGCGTAATGTGGGTATGGTTTTTCAGAAATCAAATCCTTTTCCCAAGTCAATTTTTGAGAATGCGGCTTATGGTCTAAGGGTAAATGGGATAAAAGATAAAGAATATCTAACTAATAAGGTTGAAAAAAGTCTAAAAGACGCGGCTTTATGGGATGAAGTCAAGGATCGTCTGGCGAACAGCGCTTTTGATCTTTCCGGCGGTCAGCAGCAAAGACTTTGTATTGCCCGGGCTTTAGCTGTTGAACCGGAAATCCTTTTATTGGATGAACCGGCTTCAGCGCTTGACCCGATCGCTACGGCGAAAGTCGAAGAGTTGATCCATGAATTAAAGAAAAAATATACAATTGTGATCGTTACGCATAATATGCAGCAGGCGGCCCGGATATCAGATTATACTGCTTTCTTTATGATGGGAGAGTTGATAGAATATGATATTACAAGTAAAATATTCACGAAACCATCTAAAAAAATTACTGAAGATTATATAACCGGAAGATTTGGCTAAGAAAAAAGGAGTATCTATGAAAAGGCATTTTGACGAAGATTTGAAAAAATTAAATACCGATATCCTGAAGATGTCTGTTCTGGCGGAAGAAGCGATCATAAAATCAATAGAAGCGCTTAAGAATAGAGATAAAGCATTAGCTCAATCGGTTATTGAAGATGATCAAAAGATCGATGAATTGGAATTAGCAATTGAAGAAACGGCAATCGATCTTTTGGCCTTAAGACAGCCCATAGCGCGTGATTTAAGGTTTGTTACGACAGGGATGAAAATCAACGCGGAATTAGAGCGGATCGCGGATCTGGCGGTGAATATAGCGCAGCGGGCGCTGGAGCTGGCAGATAAGCCTTTATTAAAACCGCTGATCGATATTCCTAAATTAACAAATATTGCCAGGAAAATGGTGAAAGATGTTATTACGGCTTTTATAAACAGTGATGAACAGCTCGCGAAAAAAGTCATACTTTCTGATTGCGAAGCGGATAATCTGCGTAATTTGATTCAGGACGAATTGATCAATGATTATATGAGTAAAGATGTTACCACTGCTTCCCGGGCAGTGCCGCTTTTATTGATCGCGCGTCATTTGGAAAGAATTTGCGACCATGCTACTAATATCGCCGAAGATGTTGTGTATATGATCAATGCCACGGTTGTAAAACATCATTATGAAAAATTAGAGGATGATCAAGTCGGCTGAGTTTTCCTTGTTTTGGATTGTTTTTCTTAGTTTAAGCTAATATTCTTAGCCGAGCATATTGTAAGGGTTATGCTCATAGCCCTTGCCTAAATTAGTTTTTAATTATACAATATATCTATAAAAAATTCCCAGTCTGTGAATAATCTTAATATACTTCGTTTTATTAAAACATGGTTAATAAATAATTTATGAAAGAAACTATAATAAATTTTTTTCTCAAAAGGCATTTGTTGGCAAATCTAATTTTCTTTGTTGTTTTTGTTGGGGGAATTATTGCTTGGAATCAGATCCCGAAAGAAGAACTTCCTGATATTACTTTTGACAATGTCAGAATTAGTGTGGATTACCCCGGCGCTTCGGCAGAAGATGTGGAATATTTTGTTACCAGACCGGTTGAAGAAGCAGTAAGAAGTCTTGATGGAATTCATCGGATAACCAGTTCTACCGGCGGGGGCAGCAGTGTTGTTACTGTTGAAATTGAAAAAGATTATCCGGATAAGGATGAAGTAATAACCGAAATACGTAATGTTGTTCTTGATGTTGACTTGCCGGATGATATAAAAGATGATCCTACAATCCGAGTTTTTAAAACATCCCGTAAAGCGATTATTGATATTGGACTTATCTTTGAAGGTAAAAATATTCTTTCTGTTGAATCAAGAAGTGTTCTTCAGTCATACGCATTAGCGCTTGAGAATAAATTGCTGAGTTTACCCGAAGTAAGTTCTGTATCTCGATCGGGATATCTTGATGACGAAATTCATATTAAGGCTTACCCTGAAAAGCTTATTGAATCCCGCATTCCCTTTAATACATTAATAAAAGAGATCCAGAGCAATAATGTTCGGCAGCCTGCTGGAAATATAGAGAATCTAAAAGAACCAAAAGTAACTCTTTATGGAGAACTGGACAATATTAAAAGTCTGGAGGATCTTGCTATTCAAGGAGGATTTGAAGGTCAGGTTGTCCGCCTAAAGGATGTTGCGGATGTTTTAAAGGGTTATGAGAAGACTAAAACAGTTATTAAAATAAATGGGCATGAGGGGATATTTTTAAGAGCAACAAAAAGCTCTCAAGTGGGGATTATAGATGCAATAGAATCAGTAACTAAAGTGGTAAAAGATTTTCAGCTGAGTAATATCGAAAATGGACAGATTAAGATTATCCCTTTGGATGATGAGTCTTTTGATGTTAGAAACAGAATTTCTCTTATTTTGTTGAATGGGTTGATTGGTTTTAGCCTTATTCTTCTAATGCTTTTTTTATTTCTTGATTTTCGTTCTGGTTTATGGGTAGCCATGGGCATACCGTTTACTTTTTGCTTTGCCCTTTTTGCTGCTTATATATATGGCTACTCGATAAATAATATTACTTTAGCCGCGGTTATTATTGTTATGGGGATGGTAGTAGATGACGCGATTGTTGTCGCGGAAAATATTACCCG
>JAHITE010000044.1 GCA_018817585.1 Candidatus Omnitrophota bacterium | reverse complement strand
GACTGAGCTTGTGGGTGATTTTGATAAAGCGATTAAAGAGTCAAGTAAGGTTCTGGCAATCAGCGGCCAAGTTATTCCTTCAACTTTAAAAGGAATAAATTTAATGGCGGAACACGCGGATGGAACCAAAACCTACGGGGAAACAAGAATTTCGAAAAGCACGAGTCCGATTAACCGGGTGCATCTGCTGCCGGAAAATTGTTTACCGACTGATGCCGCGCTTGAGGCGATTGCTAATGCCGAAGCAATTGTTCTTGGCCCAGGCAGTTTGTATACAAGTGTTTTGCCAAACTTGATGGTTAAGAATGTCTCAGAAGCAATTGCCGCGTCTTCGGCAATAAAAATTTATATTTGTAATGTAATGACCCAATCCGGTGAAACAGATAATTATACGGCCTATGATCATGTTAAAGCGATTCATGATCACGCGAATGCCAAGATTATTGATTATTGTTTTGTGAATACGGGATATGTTCCCGGAGAATTTTTGGAAAAATATAGGTCGGAAAACGCGGTTCCGGTAAAAGCGGATATTCAGAAATTAAAAGATGCCGGAATAAAAGTTTTAGCTGATGATGTTATTAGCGCGCATAATTACGTCCGGCATAATTCAGAAAAAATCGCGGAAAATATAATAAATCTAGTTTTAGAACTTAAAGAGAAGAACTCAGTTTTTAGTTAAGGCGACCTTGCAAACTTATGGATAATTCAAAAAATATTTTTAGAAAAAGCGTTATCATTCAGAATAAAACCGGTTTGCACGCGCGGCCGGCCGCGATTTTTGTTCAGATGGCAAATAAATTTGACAGTGAAATAACAGTAAAAAAAGGCAAACAGAAAATTAACGGAAAATCAATAATGGGAATTTTGATGTTAGCTGCCGGGCAAGGCCAGGAAATTATTATTATTGCTGAAGGTCCAGACGCGGAAAACGCGGTTTTAGAACTAGAAAAGATACTATTGACCAATGAATAAACAACAAAAGATTAAAGTCGAAAAAAAAATGCTGCAGGGAATAGCGGCCTCTCCGGGTATTGCTATCGGCAGGGTGTTTATTTGGGATAGTGAAGAATATTCGATTACTAAGCACTTAATCCCGACTAATAAAATATCCGAAGAAATCCTGCGGTTTGAAGATGCTTTGATAAAAACCCGTTCTGAAATCCTGGATATTCAAAGAAAAATATCCAGGGAAATGGGTTTTGAGCATGCTGAAATATTTAATGCTCATTTGCTTGTTCTTGAAGACCGAATGCTGATTGAAGAAGTTATTAATAAAATCAAAAAAGAAAAAGTAAATGTTGAATATGCTTTTTTGCGGATTCTGAAAAAATATTCTGATATTTTCTCTAAGATGGATGATGAGTATCTCCGAGAACGCTTAATGGATATTCAGGATGTGGGCAAAAGAATAATCCGCAATCTTTTGGGTAAACAAAAACAAAGCTTAAAAGATTTAAAAGAAAATGTTATTGTTGTTGCCACAAATCTTTCACCTTCTGATACGGCCTTGATGCATAAAGATAAGGTAATTGGTTTTACCACAGATATGGGCGGCCGGACTTCGCATACGGCAATTCTCGCTCGTTCTTCGGAGATTCCCGCGGTTGTTGGGCTTAAAACCCTTACGCCGAATGTTAACAATGGCGATATTATCATTGTTGATGGTAATAACGGTAATGTTATTATTAATCCGACCAAATTAATTATTAAAAAATATCAAAATGAGCAAAAGAAATTTATTGAATTTGAAAAAGAGTTATCCCGGTTTAAAAGCCTGCCGGCGATAACTATTGACGGCAGGAGTATTGTAATTGGCGCTAATATTGAATTTCCTGAGGAAGTTGATTCTGTGCTGGCGCACGGCGCGCAGGGTATTGGACTTTACCGCACTGAGTATATGTATATGAACAGAACTGATTTACCCTCTGAACAGGAGCATTTTTTAGCTTATAAAAAAGTCGCTCAATGCATGAAAAAAAATACGGTTGTTATCCGAACAATGGATATTGGCGGTGATAAATTTGTATCGCATTTAGAGGTTCCCAATGAGATGAATCCTTTGATGGGCAGCCGGGCAATAAGATTTTGTTTGGCTCGTCCGGATATTTTTAAAACCCAATTGCGCGGAATTTTAAGAGCCAGTGTCTATGGCAATTTAAAAATTATGTATCCGATGATTTCCGGTTTAACTGAATTGCGTCAGGCAAATGAGATATTAAAAGAAGTTAAACAGGAACTGCTTAAAAAACAAGTTCCGTTTGATAAAAATATTGAAGTAGGGATTATGATTGAAGTACCGTCGGCCGCGCTGATTGCTGATATTTTGGCTAAAGAAGTCGCGTTTTTCAGTATTGGAACCAATGATCTTATTCAGTATGCTTTAGCTGTTGACCGGATAAATGAAAAAATCGCGTATTTATATGAGCCAGCTCATCCAGCGGTAATGCGTTTGATTAAATCAATTATTGATGTCGGGCATAATGCCGGTATTTGGGTGGGAATGTGCGGTGAAATGGCTGCTGAACCGGTTTTTGCTATTGTACTTTTGGGGCTTGGGCTTGATGAATTCAGTGCCAGCCCGGTGTCGGTCCCGGAAATTAAGAAAATAATTCGCTCAATGTCTTATGAAAAAGCCCAAGAAATTGCCGCTAAAATTTTAACTTTTGATACTGCGGCTAAAATCCAGGAATACGCGAATACAAAGCTTAAAGAATTAGTGATTAAAAGCACTGAATAGATAGGATTTTAGAAAAATGAAAATATTAATTCTTGCTGCCGGTTATGCTACCAGATTATATCCTTTAACAAAGCATTGGCCAAAACCTTTACTGCTGGTAAAAGAAAAGCCGATTATGGCGCATATCCTAGAAAAAGTGGATACAATTGAAGACGTTACTGAGATTATTATTGTAACCAATGATAAGTTTTTTCATCAATTTAAGAATTGGGCGCGAGTTGCCGGATTTAAAGCCAAAATTACAGTTGTAAATGATCAGACAACTTCCGAAGAAAATCGTCTGGGTGCTATCGGTGATATAAATTTTGTGATAAATAAGTGTAAAATCAAAGAGGATTTAATGGTTATCGGCGGCGATAACCTGTTTTCTTTTAACTTGAAAAAATTCGCTGAATTTGTTAAACAGAAAAAAATTATGAGTGCCGTAGGGCTTTATGATATTAAAAATCCGGAAATGGTAAAAAATTACGGAGTTGTTACTGTTGATGAATCAAAAAAGATAATTGATTTTCAGGAAAAGCCGCAAACCAGTAATTCTACGCTTATTTCAATGTGTGTTTATTATTTTGATGCCAGCGTCTTGAAATTATTTAAGCAGTATATTGAATTAAAAGATTGTCATGATACATCAGGAGATTATATAAAATGGCTGTGTAAACAAACGGAAGTTATTGGTTATGAATTTAATGGGGTTTGGTATGATATTGGCGATATTGTGACATTTTATCATGCAAGCGTAACGTTTAATGGTTGAAAGGAGAATAGTAAAATGAATAAAAGTTATTTAATGACATCAGAATCAGTGGCTTGTGGCCATCCGGATAAACTTTGCGATCAGGTTTCTGACGCGGTTTTAGACGAGCTTCTGCGCCAGGATAAGTTTAGCCGAGTTGCCTGCGAAACTTATGTAACCATGGGCATGATCATTGTTGGTGGAGAAATCACGACCAAAGGATTTGTGAATGTTCATGACGTTGTGCGCCGAGTTGTAAAAGAAATCGGATATAATCATCCGGATTTTGGTTTTGATTATCAGACCTGCGCGATTTTAAACGCGATTAATACCCAGTCTCCGGATATTGCCTTGGGTGTTGATACTGGCGGAGCAGGAGATCAGGGAATGATGACTGGTTTTGCTACCCGGGAAACTCCGGAACTAATGCCTTTACCTTTGATGCTGGCGCAAAAGCTTTGCGCGAGAATGAAAGAAGTCAGAGATAAGCAAATTCTTAAATATTTAGCGCCGGATGGAAAAGCGCAGGTAACTGTGGCTTATGAAAACAACAAGCCGAAACGTGTTACTGCTGTAGTATTAGCTTGTCAGCATACTATAGAAATCATGGATAAAAAGAAAAATCAGATCACGGATAAATCACGCAAAGAAATGATTGAAAAAATCGCTAAACCAGTTTTAGGCAAATGGGTGGATAAAGATACTGAGTACTTTGTAAACCAAACCGGAAAATTTGTTATTGGCGGACCACAGTCTGATACTGGAATGACCGGCCGAAAAATCGTGGTTGATACTTATGGCGGATTTGCCCCAGTTGGCGGCGGAGCGTTTTCCGGTAAGGATCCGACAAAAGTTGACCGTTCAGCAGCTTATATGGGCAGATATATTGCTAAAAATATTGTTGCCGCGGGCTTAGCTGATGTCTGTCATCTGCAGGTGGCTTATTGTATTGGTAAAAAGGATCCGGTTTCTGTTGTTGTCGATACCGTGGGTACTGGTAAAATCGCGGATGATAAAATCGCCGAGCTGGTTGTAAAGCATTTTCCTTTACAACCACAGGGAATTATTAAAAAACTTGATCTGTTAAAGCCGATTTATCAAAAAACTGCTTGTCATGGACATTTTGGCAGAAATGAATTTACTTGGGAACAAACCGATATGGCTGCTGTGCTGAAAAAAGCGGCAAATCTGTAATTAATAGGAGGAAGAATGGCTGTTTTAACTGAAAAATACAAAGTCAAAGATATGAGTCTTGCTGAGTTCGGCAGAAAAGAAATCGAAATTGCTGAACAAGAGATGCCCGGGCTGATGACTATCCGCCAGCGTTATGCTCAAAGCAAACCGCTGAATGGAGTAAGAATCATGGGATCACTGCATATGACTATTCAGACAGCAGTCTTAATCGAAACATTAGTTGCTTTAGGCGCTGATGTGCGTTGGGCTAGTTGTAATATATTCTCAACTCAGGATCACGCGGCAGCGGCAATTGCTCAGGCTGGTATTCCGGTTTTTGCCTGGAAAGGGGAAAATCTGGAAGAGTTTTGGTGGTGTACTGATCAGGCTCTTACTTTTGGCAAAGACCTTGGTCCGCAGCTGATTGTTGATGACGGCGGAGACGCGACTTTGATGATGCAGTTAGGTTCAGCCTCGGAAACTAATCCGGATTTACTGAACAAAAAGCCCGGCGGAGATGATGAGGCAGAACTTCTTAAATTGCTGGCTAAATTGCAGAAAAGTGAGCCTGGAAAATGGACAAAAATGATTGCCCAATGGAAAGGGGTTTCTGAAGAAACAACAACCGGAGTACATCGTTTATATCAATTAATGGAAAGAGGTGAACTCCTGGTTCCGGCAATTAATGTAAATGATTCAGTGACTAAATCTAAATTTGATAATCTCTATGGCTGCCGGGAATCGCTTTGCGATGGAATCAAGCGGGCAACTGATGTTATGATTGCCGGCAAAGTCGCGGTTATCTGCGGCTATGGTGATGTGGGCAAAGGCAGTGCTCAGTCTATGCGCGGTTTGGGTGCCAGAGTTATTGTTACGGAAATTGATCCGATCTGCGCGCTGCAGGCAGCGATGGAAGGGTTTCAGGTTCAGACTGTGGAAGATACTCTGGGAATTGGTGATATTTATGTAACCACTACTGGCAATAGAGATGTTATCCGGATTGAGCATATGGCTAAAATGAAAGATCAGGCAATTGTTTGCAATATCGGTCATTTTGACAATGAGATTCAGGTGGGGGCTTTAGAGGCTTATCCAGGGATTAAGAAACTTAATATTAAGCCTCAGGTGGATAAGTATACTTTTCCCAGCGGCAGGGCAATATTTCTTTTAGCTGAAGGCAGACTGGTAAATCTTGGCTGCGCAACCGGACATCCTTCGTTTGTAATGTCCAATTCCTTTACCAATCAAGTCTTGGCGCAAATTGATCTTTGGAAAAATAAAGATGAATATGAACGAAAAGTTTATCGTTTGCCGAAATATTTGGATGAGGATGTGGCCAGGCTGCATTTGGAAAAAATCGGGGTAAAACTAACTAAGCTGACAAAAGAGCAGTCTGCTTATTTGGAAATTCCGATTGACGGCCCATATAAACCAGAGCATTATCGATATTAGCAATAGCGCTTGGCTAATGGCTGATGGCTAATGGTCGATAGATAAAAAATAAAGAAAATAGGTATTGGATATTTATTTTTTAAGAAGAAACAATAAGGAGGATGAACAATGGTATCCTATAAAGATCTAGGATTGTCGAGTACGCGGGAAATGTTTAAAAAAGCCATGGCTGGCAAATACGCGGTGCCGGCATATAATTTTAATAATATGGAGCAGATCCAGGCAATTATGATTGCTTGCGTGGAAACGCAATCGCCAGTAATTATCCAGGTATCCAGCGGAGCAAGAAAATACGCGAATCAGATCTTGCTGCGCTATATGGCTCAGGGCGCTGTGGAAATGATGAAAGATATTGCTAAGGAAAAAGGTTTAAAAGAAATTCCGATTTGTCTGCATCTTGATCACGGTGATACTTTTGAGCTGGCAAAATCTTGTATTGATCATGGTTTTTCTTCAGTAATGATCGATGGTTCGCATCACAGCTTTGAGGATAATATCGCTTTAACTAAAAAAGTAGTGGAATACGCGCATCAGTTTGATGTGACTGTAGAAGGCGAACTAGGCGTATTAGCTGGTATTGAAGATGATGTTGTGGCCGCGGAATCAACCTATACCCACCCAGCGGAAGTTATTGAATTTGTTAAAAAAACCGGAGTTGATTCTTTGGCAATTTCAATTGGCACATCGCATGGGGCGAATAAATTCAAGCCAGAGCAATGTACAAAAAACGCGGAAGGCGTATATGTTCCGCCAGCGCTAAAATTTGATATTTTAGAGGAAATTGAAAAAAAGATTCCGGGATTTCCGATTGTTCTGCATGGCGCATCATCTGTGCCCGCGGAGGCGGTAAAGATGATAAACGCGAACGGAGGGGCTTTGAAAGATACTATTGGCATTCCGGAAGAGCAGTTAAGAAAAGCCAGTAAGTCTGCTGTTTGTAAAGTTAATATTGATTCAGACGGCCGTTTATGGATGACCGCGGCAATCAGAAAGCATTTTGCGGATAAGCCAGGTGATTTTGATCCGAGACAATATTTAGGGCCTGCGCGTCTGGCTTTGATTGCGATGTATAAACACAAGAATGAAAATGTTCTGGGTTCCGCGGGAAAAGTATAGATTGGCTCATAGCTGATGGCTGATAGCTCATGGCAAAAGCAAAAAGCACGAAGCGCGTAGTTGAAAGTTTATAAAGTTATAAAGTGAAAAGCTGAACTCGTAAACGCACAAATAATCACTCAAAGAAGATAGAAACAGATAATTAAATTAAGAAATAGCCTTGCTGATAAAACAGCAGGGCTATTTCTATAATACTCCCCATAATTCGGACCGCAAAATATTTCTTCAATATTGCTGGTTTATTTGATATACTTTTACTAGAAAGCCGCTTTCCTGATTTATCAAGCACGCAAAACCAAGATTGCTCTTTGTGTAGATCAACGCCAACATAATTCATGGTGATTCCTCCTTTT
>JAHITE010000004.1 GCA_018817585.1 Candidatus Omnitrophota bacterium | reverse complement strand
GCAGTTTTTTTGCTATCATTATAGTACCTCCGGTTTTTTCACCCTTTGGGTGAAGGTTAATGTTTATTCGCAATAACCATTATACCATCGGAGGTTTTTCTTTTTTACTACCTTTTTTACTTTCTATCTAGGATTTGGGGCGTTTTTTTGTCAAGCCAAATTTTCATAATAAGCACTACTCTTTTATTTTTAGATAGTTACGGATAATGTTTTAGATTTATTTTAATGGTAAAACTTGACAGGATTTAATGGTCTCGGGATTATTCCTAAAACAGGGCAAATTGTTAAACCAGGATAATAAAACAATAAATTTAAACTCGATTATCCTGCTATGAAAAATGATTGTATCTGGAAGAAAATCTTTAATTCTATTGCTTTCTTTTAAAGACATTGGGCTTAATCAGATCGACTGCGTAAGAAACCCGCTTGCCGAATCAACCTGAAATTTAACTATCGCTTTATCAAGCCCTAAAAAAGGCAGGCCCTGAACTCTCAGCACTCTGCCCCGCTGCGCATTCAAATCCCGGGCAATCGTAAAAAAAGAAGGATCATCTGGCTTTATATCTTTCTCTGACAAAGCAAAGGTTCCGATCTGCTTAAAATCAAATAGTGAATACAAAGAACTTGTGGGATCAACAATTAGAAAACGGTTTAGCCCATTCTCTCTGGCGTTTTCAATAGTAGCGGCAAACAGGACAGGCCCGTATCCATTGCCTCTTTTTATAATCCTCAGAGCGTACTCGAATTCATATTTATTTTCAACAGTCGCCTGTTTTTCGTTTATCACATATATACATTGACCTAATTTTTCTTCACTGCCATCAGGCTTTAATACGGTTAAAACATTATTAACTTCTATTTCATCACCAAAATCATATACCCGCTTGCGGACAATAAGTTTCTGTCCATCAAGATTTGCCTTGCAGATAATTTCACCCATCTGATCATCCGGACCAGACCCAACTTCAGTAAACTCCACAGCTCTTTGCAGCAAATCTTCTGAGGGTTTAACTAACAATGATTGAAAGGTAGTTCTATCCAGATTTAAATGCGGAGACAAAGCGCTAATATCAACATTTAAATACCCAAAACTTTGCCTATTTGGGCATAAAAAAGCCAAGATACCCAAAAATATTATTATTTTAGCGCTATTTTTTAACATTGGAAAAGTATACCCGCAAATAGTGTTTTTTACAAGCATTTGAAAAATAATATTTTAAACCTCTTAAGTTCAAATAAGTTATGCAAACAGATCATTAATTTAAAAGCACTAAATAGCGCTAAGTAGCTGCTGTTTTTTTCAAGCAGAACGCCTGATCAATTGCTTCAGCGGCTTTACCGTAAATTACAATCTGATCTTTGCCCAAACAAAACTTAAGCCGCTTTAACCAGCCATCTTTGTAATCCAGGTCAGACATAATGTCCCAAGTTAAAAAAATTGGTTCTAATTTATTCATGTTTGCTTTTTTGTTAATTCCCATTAATGCCCAACCGCTGCTGCTCTGTTAGAAATTTATTCAATTGATTGGCAAACTCATGAGCGTCTTTTTGGCTAAAAGCAGCCGGGCCTTTAGTCTCCATGCCGCTATCCCGCAGCTCTTGCATCAGATTGCGCATTGATAAATAATATTTTACATTATCCTCGCTGAAAAACTTCCCCCGATGATCCAGAGCATAGGCTTTTTTTGTGATCACACTGTCAGCTAAAGGAATATCCGCGGTGATAATTAAATCTCCGGCTTTAACCATTTCAATGATCCGCTGATCAGCTTCGTCTGGCCCAGCGTCAACAATAATATAAGTTATCTGATTTGAGTTTCCAATATTGATCCGCTTGTTTGAGATCACAAATGTCGGCAAAGCAAAGCGTTCAATCGCCCGAAACAAAATTGCCTTTAAGCCATTAGGAAAAGCATCACCATCTATATATAGGGTCAGGTTCATAATCATATCTTTTTACCCTGGACACACTGGACTGATCCAGATTTTATAAATTCAAAAGTGTCTACGCTGGCTTGGATCACATCGAAATCCATAAATATTGCTCAAATAAGGCGCGAAAAATAAGCAATCGAGCCACAACGAATACGATAAACATGCCCGTTTATCCCGATTATTGATTTAAAAGAAAGGATTTAAACTAAAAAATAAAACAATCAATCCAGCGTAACTGATCAGATTAAAATAAACGCAATGCTTAAATTTAACTTTAATTTGCTGTTTTTGGGCTAATTGTTTTAAATACTGATATTCAATCCAGACAGTTAAAAAAAAAGTTATAAAAAATCCGACTGCCGCGGCTGCGATGGCAACATTGGAATGAGGAGAATGATCCCCGGCCACCCATGTGCCCATTGCCATTAATAATCCTCCCCACTTAGTATTCATATAAAACACTCCCGGTAAGGTTACAATCGCAAGCAGTAAGGGAAAGAGCATCGCGCCCAATAGAGTGGAAAGCAAATTCATAACAAATGTTATTTCTAAAATCTTTAATTTTGATAAAGATAAATTCTTTAACAATAAAAATAAATAAGCAAATTCAGCGGCAATGATCCAGACTTGGCCTAGGCTAAAGGCATAAACATTAATCAGCAGAAGAATTGGGCCCCCGCCATCAGCAAAGCAAACAGCCGGCAGAAGCAGGATGATTAATAGAGATAATATGATTGGTTTTATTTTCATTGTTTTAATTTATTTATTTTTTCTTGCGATATTTAAACAGCATAATCAAACCGGTTATATTCATAAAGATTAAAGCCGCAAGAATATTTCTCGCGGCTTTTTAGATAAATTCATTTTTCCGAAAAAACCTTATTGTTCAAGCGGCAGTCTCTCGGCTTTCCATGCCTCCAACCCGCCTTTTATACTATAAACATTCTTATATCCCATTTTTTTTAATCTTACCGCTGAAAACAAGCAGCGGGCGCCAAAGCGGCAATACACTAACATCGGGGTATTTTTATCCGCCGGCATTTTCCCTTTATTAATATCCGGAAAAATATCATTTCTATTAATCTTAAATTCGATCAAGCCTCTGGGAATTAAAATTGCCCCTTTCAGATGCTCTTTATCATATTCAAACTTCTCATTTACATCAATAATCATTAAATCCGGCACTGTCAGTATTTTTTCGTTTGCAGCCTGAGGCGATAACGTGTTCGCTTCACCTAAATAAGCCGTATCCTCATTTACCAGATCCTGCAGTGTCATGCCTTCCCCCGCTGTCTGCGCGTAAGAAAAAGCACTTGCCATAATAACCAATACTGCCACTAAACCAACAATATACCTCTTTTTCACATTCCCCTCCTTTTTTTAGTTATATACAGTTGTTATCAATATCCTCAATCTACAATTTAAACCTTCTGACCAGCTTTTGCAGATTATCCGCGGTATCCGCCATTGTCCGCGCGCTATCCGCCATTTCCCCCATGCTTGCTATAACCTCATGCACTGCCCCTGACATCGACTCCGTCGAAGCCTCTGTTTCTTGTGAGATAGCAGAAAGATCATGAAAAGCATCATATACATTCTGGGTATTGCTTAATTGAACATCGGAATTGCTGGCAATTTTTGCTACTTTTTCTACGGCAACACTTGCCACTTCTACAATTTTATTTAATGATTTACTAACCTCTTCAATAATCAATCTCCCCCCTTCCGCTTGCTCCGAGGTAATTTGAGTAGAATTGACGGCGAGAACAGTCTCTTTTTGGATATTACGAATAAGCACGGCGATTTGTTTAGCTGAGTTAGCGGAATTTTCCGCCAATTTCCTGACTTCCTCGGCAACAACGGAAAACCCTCGCCCGGACTCACCCGCTCTTGCCGCTTCTATAGCCGCGTTCAACGCTAAAAGGTTTGTCTGGTCGGCAATATTTGTGATTACCTCTACAATCCTGCCGATTTCCTGTGAATACGTTTCCAGCTTTCCCACTACCTGAGCAATTTCCTTTGCCACTTCAACAATCTGGCTGGATTTTTTAACCGCATGGTGTGCGGCTGACATGTCCTGCTTTGCTAAATCCACGGTATCGCAGGAATTCTTCACTCCATCATTAGCATTAACAGCCGCTTCTTCAACCATATCCGACATCTTTTTCATAATAAGCATTGTATCACTAATCATCTGTGTTTGGTTTTTCATGCCTTGCGTAATCCCAACAACCCGGGCAGAGATATTTTGCGTGGAAACATTTGTCTGGTCTGTAGAGGCATAAAGCCTTATCGCCAAATCATTTATCATATCCGAAGACTTTTTCACCTCGGAAACAATAACGTAAAAATTATAAATCATCCTGTTTAAAGACTCAGACAACTCTCCGATCTCATCTCGCGATATAATATCTATTTTCTGCGCCAAATCACCTGTATCCGCGACCTTCTTAGTAAAAGTTACCAAAGCAAGTATCGGAACAACCATCCATCTGGAAATAATCGCCGCGGCAACTAAAATAACAGCTATTATAATGAACAACAACTCTACCATCCATAATTTCATTTTTTTTAAAAACGAGAGAATGCCTGAAACTATATGATCCTCTTCTAAACATACGATCGCGCGCCAATCCAACCCCTTATACTCGCCATATCCTTTTTCAGGCGCTATGCCTCCGATTTTTTTATTATTTCCTTCAAAAAATACGACACTGCCCTCATTTTCCTGATTTTCTATAGAAAACCCCGCCGTTTTTATCTCATCAGCCAAAAGCCCGGCATTTGTAAACAATATATTTTGCTCATCCTTTTCCAGGATAAAAACATCTGCTTCCTTTACATAATTATCAATTATTTCCTGAATAACCTTAAGATTTATTCTACTCATTAAAACCGCGACAACCTGATTACTCACTGTATCCCGCACTGGAAGGAAAAAAAGCAGCGCGAACTTACTGTCTTCTTTTTTAATCTGCGCTAAAAAATTGCCTTGTTTTACTTGCTGAAAAAAATCTTCTTTCCCGATGTTTTGCAAAAAATATTCATTTCTGATATCATTGCTTCCCGCCACAACTTCCCCTTGTAAAGAAAGCATAAAAAGGCAATCATAATTATCGTTTTTTTCTTTTAACATTTTTAAGGCAAGACTAGCCTGCCCATACATACTGTAAGAAATGCTGTTTTGGATAACATCCAAACCTGTATAATCAACAAGGTCCGTATATCGTTCAAATAAATATTTATCTACCGTATCAAGAATTGCCGTAGCCTGAAGTTCCAACATATATTGCGTGTTTGCAATCATCAGATGCTTCATTCTTTTAGAAAAACTACTGAATAAAAAAAGTATTGAAAAAATAAGCGGAATTAAAGACAGGCAGAGCAAAGCGGAAAAAATTTTACGATGAAGGTTCATTGGTTTCATTTTCCCTCGATTCCTGTTTTAACAATAATAAAACTTAACCTTTTATCCTGCGTATAATCGTAGAGAGGGGATCCCTCCCAAGACGGTTTTTCCATATTAGCGTTAGTGTTACATTACCAGTTACCGCGCAAAATTACAACACGAAATAATACTTACAAAATACGTATAAAAAATACGTACTAAAATCGGCTTAAAAACGCTGCAGATAAACAGTCATATTGATTTCTTTATTATCTATGCCTAGTTTTTTCCTTATATTGGTCCTATGCGTTTCCGCTGTCCTTAAGGAAATATTCAAAATTCTGGAGATATCCTTGCTCTTGTATCCATTTCTTATCATATCGCATATTTCCATTTCCCGCGGAGTGAATCCGATATTCTCTATTATTATTTTCATCCCCAGCGAAGATGTCAATTTTTTTAGGTTATTTTCAAGCATTTTAACATACTTTTTATCCTCCGGATGGCTTCTCTGCTCAATTCTTTTCAATCCCGGCAGCAAAAACTTATCCACATTAGCGATCACCTTCTTTTTTAACTCTTGTTTTTCCCCCTCAATATGTTCCAATATTTCCTTTAACGCCGTATTTTTCTTTTCCAGAACTATTTTCTGCTCACGGAGCATTTCTTCCGATCTTCTCAATGCGGCAACAATCTCATGATTTCCCCGGACATCTCTAAAATCCTCTATTATTCCAACTAATTTACCATTAATATCCTTTAACGGCTTAGCCACCCGGATACAGGCGATCTTCAGGCCGTCATTGCGCTGTTTTTCCACCTCAGACTCTAGCTTCTCCACTCCTTTAATTATTTTTTCCAAAGTACATTTTGCGGTTCGGCAAAAAACACCGGAAAATACCTCATAACACTTCTTCCCAATCGTTTCAGCTCTGCTCATATCCGTAAGCTTCAAAAAAGTGTCGTTTACGCGTAATATATTAAAATCTAAGCCAATCACACACATTGCGCCCGCGGCGGTATTAAATATCTGATCAAGCTCCGCGGAAGCAATTGCCCTGGAATTTTTCCGCTGAACATGCTTCCTTATTTCCATCGATCCCTCCCTCCGGCAAAAGACTCATTTCCTTGTTACCATCAGATGGTAACAAGGAAATCATCTGAATTCCCGCAAACAAAATTAAAATTACTGTTAAAATTTTTTCATATTTTTCTTCCAATTTAATTACATAACATTAGCATCAACGAAAATGATTATTATAAGTCTGAGCGTAGTTTTAGATTATTCGCCAAAATCTTCAACTCAACAGCTTTTTACAGATTATAATTACCTGCTATTTTTATCACCACATCCGCGTAAGCAAGATCATTGGCCCTGGCCTGTCGGCCAAAACCGCTGTCAGGACTGATATCCGGGTTAGGGTTAACATCAAGCACATAGAGCCTCCCGTCTTTTTCCCGAAGGTCCACCCGAAAATACCGGGAACAGCCTAAAAGCTGTCCAGCCCTGCGGCTTATCTCTACGACATCATTTCTATAGGCAGGATCATTACTATCAATAATCCGGGGCATAAAGTTTTCATATTCAGGAGTTTCTTCCTCCCACTTACCACTATAATTAAGATAGCTTATACAATCCGGATACTGCTCATAATCGAGTACTGATACACCGACAAGCTCAAAGTTCTCTCCCCCAAAAAAACCGACATTATATTCTCTGCCGGAAATAAACTCCTCAACTAAAAGCCCTTCGGAAAAATCATCGAGTTTTTTCTTGATTGTTTTTTTAAGAGATTTTAAATCTGAAACAAACGACGCAGAACAGATGCCCAGACTCGCATCCTCAAAAGCAGGTTTTACAAACATTGGAAAAACATGTTCTGTTTCCGCCAAATCCGCAATATCCCGGAATAGCGTTCCGCGGGGAGTATTGATCCCGTTTTTTTCCAATATCTTTTTTGTCGTATACTTGTCAAGACAAGTCCGCAAAGCAGCCGAACCATTGCCGGTAAATTTTATATTCGCGCTCTCAAGCATACGCACAAAATCCGCTTCTGAACCAGCCCTTCCGTGAAACCCCTCGAAAAGGTTGAACACAAAATCCGGTTTAATTTTTTTAATTTTTTCCACAACAATTTCAGGAGATCTAATAAATTCATTCTCGACAATATCAAAAGCAACTGCAGCATATCCTTCACGCTCAAGGATATCAATCACAGCAAATCGACATTTATCAATCAGGCAAATTTCCTCAGCTGAATAATCACCGATCCCGGCGGCCACAACAACTTTACCCTTGGATGTATTTAAATTCTTCTGCTTCATTTCCCGCCCTCCATAGCACTATTACTCATCCCTTTAAATGTTTTATTTATAATGTTGAAAAAAGTAAACCGCTACACCTGAAAAATTATTTATATCTTCTAATTATTATGCCACAGCGCGTTATATTTTACTAATCTTCATATTGGATATTATTTAATTCACCGCTATAAATTTTCCATTTGCAATTATATTTCTGGAAAATATGAGTAACTGCTGCTGTAAATTTCTAAATTCTTTTCTTCAGATACTTGTTTTAGAATTGCTCTCAGATAATTTTTTTCAAGATCGTTTAATTCTTTTGATTGATATAGGCCTACGCAATATTGGAATAATAAACCGGATTGAAAACAATTGCTGCCCAGTGACCACATCGCGGATCGAAAAACCGCTTCTAACATCGCTTGTTGTTTTACATCATTTGAATTAATATCTAACTGTTTGTTTTTAACTTTTTCTAATGTCCTGATGAATTTACTAAGTTTAAATGAAGAAATCAGCTGGCGAACTGGTTTTACTCTGCCGGTAGCAAAAAATTCCGCCCAAAGCATATCCAGCTGGTCGCCGGTTGTTATTTTAGAGTATGGGTCGGGAATTTTGATTTTATTTAGTTCCTGGCTATACTTTTTTAAATCATCTTTTAATCTCAGTTCTTTTGTCTGATTGATAAAGTAAAATAACAAGACAATGTCTTTTTTTTGCTGCTCAGTTGCTTGTTTATTAAAAAACTCGATTATCCAGGGGATTAAAAAATCATTTTCTTCAAAAATATATTTATAAAACCATATGGCAGACCAGACAATCGAATCATCTTTATTAATATACGGTCTGGGGGGTGATAAAAACGCGGCCATTGCTTTTTTAGGTTCGGGTTTTGAAGGATACGAGAAAATCCATTCCATATCAGCATTATTCAGCTTGGGCAATTTAAACTCCTCTAAATTTATTTTTACTGCCTTTTCTACTCGTTTATTTTTAATCCAGTCAAATGCTTCAATTTTGATACTATATTCTCCAAACATATCCTCAGGTTCAAAACAAACAGTTAATCTTTCTTTTGCCGGAAGCAAATGTGGGCCAGTAACTTTTCCGGAATAGCCATTAAGACCTTCTATTTGTTGATATAGAGTATTATCCGGCTTGATAACCGAGACCATATAAGTTATCTTGGCTATGCTGTCTTTATCTGCCCCATAGTTATTAAAAATCGGCAGTATTTTAAAATATTCTCCTTTAGAGACACTATCAACCTTGGAGACAATCGGGCCAAATTGCGCCGGAACGGCAAACCACCAATCCATTTCCATATTTTGCTGAGTTAAGCCAATCACAAAATCAAAATCAGAGCTTTCCTCCTTTGAAAAGGCAGTCGAAGCCAGTAGCAAAATTGTAACTATGATCAATACTATTCTTTTCATTATTTCTCCATAACGTTATATTCTATTTTATCGAATTTTAAGCTTTTCATACAGCCTCAACGTTTGAAGTTATATAAGGTATTCCTAATTTTGGCTTTCAAACCATTCTCTGATGTCTTTAGTATACCAAGGCATGTATACATGCGGAACATCTTTTATCTCCTTATATTCAACTTTATATCCCATTTCTTTTAATTGTCTTTTTGTTTTCTGAGCATTTAAAACTCTTTGCTTAGTATCCTTATCTCCAATATAAACCAGTACTGGGATATGCATACTTGATTCACGAAATAATGTGACTTTTCCGATTGCCTGGCGTGCTCGGGTAATAGATCCGGCAACAGATGCTATTGCTTTAAATTTTTTAGGGTATCTCAGCCCAAGGTATAGAGCAAAATTACCACCGCTTGAATGTCCAACCAAATATATTTTATCAATATTATAAGCTTTCTTAATATCATCAATCATTTTTAGAACACCTGAAACATCAGCCTCTGTCCAGCCTTGTTCTATAGATTTAGGACATGCTACGATTATATCGCCTTTAGAAACCTCATCTCTCCAGTAATTCATAAAACCCATAGAGTTACCATCATACCAATGCAGACCGATAACTAAAGATACATTTTTGCTGGTTTTATTTGAAGGGCCACCCAAAAGATAAACATTTCTACCCGCTTTTTGAGTAATCATATTAACAGCAACACACTTATTATTAATATCAGGATTAGGGTTCAGAATCGTCGCTGCTTTAACCAGCGGGGCAACAAATTCTTTTTCTTCGACAATAACTTCTTGTTTCTTGTCTTCTTGTAAGGCTTGTTCCAGTTTTAGATCTGATTGTTTCTGCCAGTCTTCTTGAATATTTTGATTTTTATCATCACTAACTTCAATAATTTCATCAATATCATTATTATTAACGGTTATTGTGCCAATATTAACTTCAAATATCACCGCTTCGTCCGTTCTCTCAACAACAATTCCCTCGAAAGAACCACCATTTTTAAGCAACAGAGTGTCTGCTAAGACTCTCACAGTTAAAATTAAGCTAAAACAACCTAGAAAAATAAAAATTACTATTTTTTTCATTTTAGTTATACCCTTCTACTTTGCGCGCACCCTCCAGGCAGCTAAAGCGATTCATTGCCTGCTTTTTCCTGTGTCGATTTTGGCACCAAAAAAATCAGCCCGATTGATGTTAGACGTTAACTAATGTCTTTCTCAATCAAAAAGGGTACATATTTTTTGTCTGATAATAAAATATTATTTATTAACCAATCTTTAAGGAATAGAAAAGTATTTAATTCAGCAAAGTTAGCCATATTATTTTTCCACGTAAAAAACTCCATATTGTCTCCTGTTTTTATTTAAGGTTAATAATGTCTAACAAAGCTAGGAAAAACCCAAAAACAAAGCGCTTTTCCTGGTTAAAAGCAAAATTTCGGAAATTATTGCTATTTTTTATATTATAGTTTATTTTTTTCTATTCAACAACCTGTTTTTAACTCCTTTATTGCTATTTTTAGGGAATATCTTGCCTTTATTCTGCCGGATATTCGCGAATATCGGCTTAGGGTATAAAAATATTTTCCATATGCTGAATCTATTTTATCCCGCATTTTTTGGAGTAATTGGCTGCGTTCATCATTTTTGTAACAGCTTTTAAATATTGTTGTATCTATCTAATTGTCGCCGATATGGTTTAAGGCATGTTCAAAACTTCCGGGAATTATTTGCTTAGTGAAATTAATAGGGATAAACATGGATTGTTCATAAAATTTTTTAGAGATAGAAGAAAAAACTTTAGACTTGGTAGTGGCGGGGAGCTCAGGCTTGTCCCGCTGTTAATTAGGCGTGGGCTGTATTTTTGCGGGAAAGCAAATTTTATGGTTTACCAAAAATAGAACCGTTTTTTAACAACGTTCACTCAAAATACGGCTAAAGGTTTAAGCCTATATGGCTTGATTGATAAATACTTGCATTTTCCCCGCAGTTGACATAGCCTTTAATTCATCCGGCATAACATCAGCCAAAGTTGCCAGAGGTTCTGATGCCTTTGGCTGATAGTTAGCTGTTCCATTTTGTATTGATATTTTTCTTGAATCGTAGGCGCTATTTAATGAGCTAGTTAATGGGATACGGGATTCCTGGTCAATGCCGGAACTTTCAATCATGAGTTTTGTTTTTAACGCTTCTTTTTCTAATGCATCTAAGCTTGTCAAAGCGCCTATTCTTTCAATAGCCTTAACAATATCGGCTTTCTGCTGTTTACGAGTACGTTTGCTCGCAGCCTTTTCAATTATAGACACTGCTACTTTTCTTTGCTCAACCAGTCTGGATAGTTCTACTTTTTGATTGTCATTAAAACCGTTGGCATTAATTAATAACTCAATTGTTTCTATGTCGAAAGAGGATCTTGCCGTAGTAATCAATGCCTGCAGTGCGTTAAAATCAGTCTGTTGATATTTCTCTGCCTGAATTCGATGTTCTTCTTTTTTCCTCGCAAATTCTTGTTCGAAGAATTTCTGTAATGAATCCTTTTCCGCAGCCGTAATTATTTTTTGTCCGAAAGCCTCGTTAATAACTTTTTGGGCTTGCGTTAAAACATTATCTGGTGCAATATTTTCATTGGAGGAAAGTTGATGAAATAACTCTATGAGGTTATCAGTCAACTTTCTTCTGGCGCTATTTCTCTGCGTATTTTTAAACATGACTTCATTTTGAGCCATATGAAGATTAGCTGCAACATTATTAATAAAAGTGGTGACGTCTCTGTTTACCGCCGCAAGATTTTTGGGATTGCTCTTTAGCGTATTCCCATTATTTCCTTGCAGGGCTAAATCTGGTAATAAGTCCAAAACACTTTTTTTCGCGGCCTCAATTTCCTTTAAATCGCTTATTTGAGAAAAGGCTTTTAATTCTGAAATTAAACTGTTGGCGCTTTTTTGGGTTAGTTTATATCCTTTAAATTCCGGTACAGGCAATGCCGGCACTCCGGGGTTTGCCGATAACTGCAGCGAGGCATTTCCAGTTACCGGTATAATGTTTCCTATAACAGCGGCAGCATTAGTCGCGGATATTGTTTTATCCGCGGGAGAAACAGGAGCAATATTCGCAGCAGGCTTAGTCGAAATACCTTTTCTCGTCGTATCTTTATCCGCCGTATCTTCTGCAATTCCGGTGCTGTCAACCGCTAGCAAGGTACCTTCTATAGCACCTTTATTCACCGAAGTTTCTACAGAGCCGGTTAAAAAATCTCTCAATTCATAAAAACCATTTCGGATATTTTCCAAAGAATTTTGAGAAAAGGAGAAATCGCTCAGGATTGAATCTATAATTTTATTATCTAAGGGAGTGTGATGCTGGACATTATTAGCTAAGATCATTGCCGCCATTAACATTTTATAATTGTCGGTAATTCGACTGCCGGAATTGTTTAGTTGTGTTCCTACATTATTTAATAAGTCATAGGCGTCTATAAACCGAGCTTCATCATTAGCCATTTGTAAGGCAGTTACTACAGTAGCCTGTTCATTATCTGCCACAGCAAAGCTGTTTTGCGGCATGGGTGCCGAGTTATTTGAATCTTCCCATGCAAGGCCATTTTTAAGTATCATGGCGATACTGTTTAAAAATTCCTCGGCTGTGCCCGCGGTTTGTTCAACAGG
Organism: Candidatus Omnitrophota bacterium; assembly: GCA_018817585.1. Taxonomy (GTDB): domain Bacteria; phylum Omnitrophota; class Gorgyraeia; order B26-G9; family B26-G9; genus JAHITE01. The sequence continues at coordinate 9,704 of JAHITE010000004.1, read as the reverse complement.
AGAATCTGCTGTTGATGCAGCGGTAATCTTAGCAGCCGGCGCTTCCAGTGCGGCCGGTGCGGGTGATACTGGTTGCAGCGCGGTAGTTTGTGCAGCGTCCTGTGCAACAGTTGTTGCTGCTAGCTTGTCTTCCTCATCTATAGACGGTTCTTGGTCTTCAGAGGGTGTATTTTTTGATTTTTTCAATGTTGGAGTTTGATATGGCTGCAAAGCTTTATATACGACAAAAAAAGCAATCAAACTTAAGGGGACTAAAACAGCTGGATTAGAAAGGCTGGACAAAGCTTGATGCATAAAATTAATAACGGGATCAACAGTAGCGATGTGTTGAGCAGCGGTAGTAATCGTTTCCGTCGGAGTATTTATATTAACTGGTTGTGTGAAAAGAGTTGTTGGATCAGGTATGAGATTAATATTTTTTTCTATCATTGTTTGACCCGTACGAGTAAGATCCTCAACATTTGTTATCGAGTTAGAGGGGAACAGATTTACATTAGCGGCTATATCTGTAACAGTATGCATGGCGTTAGGCACATTACTAAAATTAAAAGTTTCTCCGACCTTGGTGACATTCATGCTTTCATAGCTGCCCCCTCTGCTGAACAACTCAAAGACCTTTCCATCTATCCCCCAAAGCTTATCAATGGTGACACCAATTTTTTTACAATAGGCAATGGTTATCTGTCCAAGGGTGTCCTTATTTTCTACGATAACTTTTGTTACGTTACCAGCGCTGTCAAGGATAAATTCCGCGCCTAACGCGACTTTACTCAAAAGAAAGGTAAACCCACCCACAAAAATACTTACGATTGTAGAGCCCATCCTACTTGATGGTCCAGCTTTAGCGTCTTTTTTAGTAGGAGTATCGTTCCCATCGGCAGTAAGAGTTTCTATTTTTTGGGTTAAAAGATTTTTTATAACCACTTGTAATCCCTGGGTATTAATGGTTAATTCCGGGGCAAGATAGTTGACATTCTCTGTCCCTTGTTCCGGAACAATGTCATTGCTTGGCCATGCCCAGCCGCACTCAAGCACAATCAAGGCCTGAATAATGATTACCGAAAGAAATTTAAATGCGAGATTTATTTTTCGATTATTGAATAAAAACATGTCTAATGCCTCCTTTTTAATTATACTAATACATGAGAATAATTAAAACTTTTTATAATAGTTTTATTATAATATATTTATAAAGTATAGCACAAGAATAATATTTTTCAAGAAAGGCAAAAGAAATTTTTAAAATAACTTAAAAAGTATTTTTTAAGAGTAATTATGGAACCGCGATTCGCGGTGCGGAACATAGGCGCAATCTTTTCCCCCAGGATGAACAGCAGGTTATACATTTTTAGTCCATTTATTCAATAATAACTTCTAAAGTGGAGATCCTGTTATTTCCAATTTAATTTATTTAGAACGCCATGCTTAACTGTGCCGTAACCCGGGTTTCTTCCGGGATATCATCTCCGTCAAAGTCACTGGTATCAGAAGACATTGCTCCGGCAAGCTCAAGCCTTACCCAAGGCATGTTTACCCCTAACCCGGCAGTATAAACCCAGCCAATGTCACTCTCTGCGGTATTCTTGTACATTCCCGCGCGAAAAGAAAGAATGCGAATAAAAATCCATTCAGCGCCAACCGCGATATTTTGTGTATCATAACCGGGTAGAGCGGTTTCGTTTTTCGTAATATCATAATCACATTCTAACGTCATCCCGTTCCATGGCATGAACGCGATACCGGCAGTAACCTGCGGATCCAGGCTAACATCATTAAATATTGTTCCGTTAACCGTAGGACCGTCAAACTCCGGAGAGTTTAAATTGCGCCCGACAATACCCAGATTAAATTTCCCTAATTTTGCCATCGCGCCTAAGTCCACACCAAAAGTTGTGGTTTCTTTATAATTATTATCCGCTTCGCTTATAATATCACCGGAATCTTTCTGAAAAACCACCAGCTGAGTACCATAAACTCTGCCATTCATTATTTTTAGATTTCCACCAACAGATATATTCTCATTTAAAGCGTAGCCGTAAGAAACCGGGATTTCATACATGCCAAAGCCTTCTAATGTCGCGCTAGTTGTATTGTTCTCGATATTTCCGGTAGCTCCGGATGTTGCCGCTGCCACATTTCCTAGGAGATCTACTGCCTTCTGAAGCTCTGCAGCCTCGGTACTAATACCAGCTTGCCTAGCCGCATAATCCATCTGCTGTATTGCTGCGACAGAAAAACCCGCTGCTGCTAACTGCGCCTGCTGAGAAGCAGTAAAAAGAGATGTTAACCCGTCATCTCCGGTTAAAGTTACCGCAATAATATCGGCATTTAAGGCCGCCATATTTACTTCAAGGCCCAGATTAGTTGTATCAATATTTGTTACCCTGGCACTTATCTGAGTCATCCCGCGGGCACCAATAGCAAAATTATTTATGCGCATCGCAGTTCCAGCATTCGCGTCAAAAGTGATCGCGTTACCGGAATCATCCAAACGGCTGATAAATTCCGCGGCTTTAGTAAGATTCTGCAAATCCGCCTCATTCTGAATATCATTTGTTCCTAATTCCGTAATGTCAATTTTAGAAAGATCATCTAATAATTTGCCAAGATTTTCATGGATACGATACCCCACCCCGACATTTGTATCCCAGGCAAAATTACCCGGATCAGTATCTAATTCTCTGTCCTGCGACATAAATCCAAATGCCGCGGGATTATAATACTGCGCGGTTGTATCATTAACACACGCCACATTCGCTCCGGCCATACCCGCAGCTCTTGCTCCGATAAGGAAATTATCTAAGGCCTGAGCCTGGTTAGGAACAATTAACATTAAACATAACAGAAAAGCCGCTGCCCCCCCAATTTTTGCATCCATAAACTTTATCATCTGATATTCCTCCTTTCTGTTGTAAAACTATATTTTAAATAATACTGCTGATATAAATCATTTTCAAGTAAAAAACATTTAGCTTGCCGAAAAAGTGATCGTAAATTTTGTACCTTTCCCGCCATCAGGAGATTTTGTCGTAAAAAAAGAAAAAAATATCGGGCTCAGCGCTGCCCCTGTTATTCTTTTAGATGTTATTTTTAAGTTGTTCTGCAATTATCTGGCTTAACGCCTTTTGAGCCTCTATTAGTTTTCCATACTTGATTTCTATTTTATCAATATTTTTAGATAAAATTGCTTTCAATAAATCTCCTTCTATTTCAGCGATATCGATTCTTTGGTAGTAGTCCATTGTTTCTTTAAGATGGGCTATGACAATCTTACCTGTCAAAATTGGGTGATTATTAGTTATATTTGCATCTTCAAATCTTGTTCCATGTTCTAACTCAACTTCAAGGCCTTTTTGAAAATAATCAAGTGGGATATTCATTTTTTTGGTATTAACAACTTTAAGAATTATGGCAGCTTCCTCATTGGAAACAACTGGATCTGTTATTTCTGCCCAGTCACGTAACCCCATTTCTTTGCAAACTCTTTTAACTTCTTCCCGCGTTACATATTCTTGTAATTTCATAATACTCTCCTTTTCCTAAGGTTACCGTAAAAGGACCTATTTCCCCTTTGAATTCCGGATTGCTTATATCACAATCGATAGTTTTTTCTTCCCAAGCTAAACCAATAATAACATTGATATTGCCCTGCATTGAAATAGTATCCTATCCTCCCTTTTCAGATTTTCTCTTTCTTTTGGCTTGTCCTTCAATATATACACCATAATACCAAACCGTTTAGTCCTGTCACAGTGTTTTTTTAAAAATGTAGTATACGCATTTTGTGTTTCTCTCTTCTCCGCCAATTTCTGTTGCAATTAACTCAAAGCCTTCCTTCTGGGTTTCAATTTGGGTGAGAACTTCTTTCACCCAATCAGGATGTTGTTTCTCAAAAAACAATATTGCTGATCCGTGATCACTATCAATAAGTAATTTTTTAAGTTTTTCACCACCAAGCCACGGTAGAGAGTCTGTTTTTTCTCTATGGAAAACAATAAAATCAAATGAGTTCAATTTACTACGAAAATCATAGAATATTTCTAACATATTAACTGCGATAAATTTTTTTCCTTGAAATCTTAATAAGCAGCTTAGTTGAAATGGTTCAATATCCCCCGCTGGAATTAGTCCAATGAGTATATTCGATTTTTCTTTTGAATAAGCTTTTAATACAGAACAGACTTTATCCATATTATAATTCCTTTTATACACAACAGTTTCATAGCTGGTATCAGGAAAGTTGTTTGTAATTGTTAATGGAACTAGTGGTAACTTTTCTTTTAAAAAAGATTCATTTGTGAAATATAACAAGCTTAAAACACAAAGAACACTTAATGAAAATAGTTTTATGCGTTCTTTGTTTATTTCAGATAGAAAACCAGAAGTAATTATGGCGCATGCTGGTAGTAAAGGCATAAGATAGCGAGTGCCTTTTACAATAATTATAAAGCAGAAAAAACAATATGGGATTATTATCCAGTTTAATAATAGATTTATTGACTTTGTTTTTAGTTTTATCAGCCAGACTAAACTAAGAAGAAAAGCAATCCAAAGCAGCGGATTCATGGCTTTGATCAGCCCCATATTGTAATAACTAAAGCCGCCGCCATGTACGCTATTAGCATTTATCCCTACAAAAAGAGTAGCCCTATCAACAATAGTAGCTTCATTATAAAGGTGACTAAGCGCTTCCTTGAAAAACTTCCCCCACCAGGGCAATATAATAATTAAAAAAAACAAACCGCATAATGTGAAATTTTTCATTACTCTGCCACTGATATTTTGGGTGTTTTTATCTACTGTAATACTTTGATATATTGTGTATAAAAATGGGCCGATGAGAAAAATCATAGTTTGCCCTTTAAGCAGCATTGAGCAAGCAGCTGATAGGGAAAAAAGGATGCTATATAACATGTTTGAAAAAGCTCTAGACTTTAAAAGAAAAAAAATAGATAAGGTAACCAAAGCAGTTAAGGGGAAATCCAGTTGAAATTGTCTGGAGCTTTTAAATATAAGGGGGTACATAAAAACTAAAAAAGCGGCTATTATTCCTGCTTGTTTAGAAAAAATATGCTTTCCAATTCCATATGTGCTCATAAGTAAAATAACAAGATATGGGAGAATGCTTATCTTCGCACTAAATAAACTAGGGTTCATTAGTGAATAAAAAAAAGTTGTAGTGAAATTCAAGCCATTAGGCCAGCATAAATTACCATTTCCTAAAGGGTTATAAAATAAATTCATAAAGGAACTTATTTTGTGGGATAAAGATAAACAATGATCATTCCATGTTGAACTGAAGTTATAAAAGAAATTAAGTGATAAGCTTAAATGATTAGGCGAATCCACGCCCTTTATGGAATTGTCGGTAAAAAAGAATAAAATATTGGTTATTACCGCGAAGAAAATTAAAAATACTAAGAATATTTCATAATGAGAACATTTTTTTATTAATTTGATGGAATTCATATTTTTAGATTGTTTCGCCTCTTTTAGTTTTCTATCCATCTCAACTCTTTAAGTTTTTCAGCGAGAATCCTCGCAATTAATTCGTGCCCTTTAGTGTTGGGATGAAAAGTATCCTTCTGGTTTTCTATAAAAACTCTGGGATTTGCTGATTCTTGGATATAAAATGGAAGCAAATCAACAAAAGCGATATTAAGCTGTTGGGCAATATCTTTTAGCTTAGTATAGTTGCTATGAGCCCTAGCTGTATCGTAATCAAAAACAGGGTGCAAGCAAATTAAAAGCTTAAAATTATGTCTAATTGCCAGTTTATTAAGTTCAGTTATCTTCTTTTCTAGAAGAGTAGAATTATTATCAATTATTCGATGTTTATATTTGCTTATTTCAAAGTCGTTTTTATCGTTCATTTTGTCAATCGCAGATAATAATAAGCTAAAAAGATGTGAACGCAGAAAGTATCTTTTTAGCTTAAAACAATTTGCTAAATAATATCGATGTGTCCATTTTTTTTGGGCTGGGGTTCCATCTCTTTCCCAGAAAAAATCATAATATGTATAAGGATAGAGGTCGCTGTCATTCCAAAAAAAGTTCAAAATTACTATATTAGGCTTATATTTCATCCCGAATACTTTTAGCAATTCAACTTCACTAACGATGTTATATCCTGGGATTCCCAAATTCATTACATCATAGTTGAGTTGTTTTTTTTCTTTAAGATTTTTCTCTAACAGTTGCGTGAAAGTGTGCTCTTTATCTGCAGGTACGCCAAAGGTTATCGAATCACCGAGCATAATAATTCTAATAGTGTTTTCGGGTTTAGTTAGAGCAAATTCATCATCTCTGAATCCGTCTTTATTTAATCCATTATAACTGTTCGGTTTCATTCTATAACATATATTAGGATTGAGATCAAAGTACATCGAATCAACTATATGCGCGTCAAGCATTACAGGAGATAGTTTATAGTATCTTACGATTGCTTCTCCAAGTAGTAAGGCAAAAAAAAATGAAGCGAAAAGAATGAATAATTTTTTAGACATTTTAATTTAAAGTTAGCTGGTAATTTTATTAAGAATATTGTACCCGTTTTATTGTGTCCGTCAAGTCCGGGCTAGCTCAGTCTGCATCAACGTCTTCCTCTATACCTTGAAGCCTCTGCCACTTTTTCAATTTTTCCCGTTTCAGAGTTAATGTCTATCCATAATTCTCTACTTGAAAAAGGGACCAAAGGATTTACTAAATTGGGCTTAGCAATAAATCGCCACGAACTATCTTTTTTCGCAAATAAACCATTATCTACCGCGGTAAATGATTCGCCATACTTTCTAGTAAGGCCGTGCCGAAGCATATACTCATAGGCTATCGCTTTTGCTTCCTTAGCATTAATCCCATCAGAATAATCGATATTTCTAAACTCTGAGACTATTTCAGTTGTGCTTAGCCCCACGGTTGCGCAACCATTTGCAAAAACACAAAGCATAGACAATGTAAAAACAAATAATGAAGATTTTTTCATTTTAGACTCCTGTTTGCGTTCACACTATAAAATTTGAGCTCAACGTTATCCGATTGCCAGTATTTTTCCACTTTAAATTTTCAACTTTAAATCTTTAAACAACGCTCACCCCTGACTTTTAATTCTTTCAGAGTCTTCTTGAGTTATCAATGAACCTGGGTAGATTCTTTGATTTCCTAGCATTTTCAATTGTATCGCTCTATTTTCCCTCACTTATAAGGAGCAAAATCCCGCTCGATTTGGGCCAAAATAGTTTCATCAAAGCATAAGGAGATAAAATCAACATTTGCATTAAGCCTTACTACTGCATTTAAAAGTGCATCCTTTTCAACAAGCTTGTTAAATTTAAATGCTACATTACGATTAGTTGTCTTTATGTCTTCGAACAGCTCCAGAAGCTTTTTGAAATCCCAATCAGGTTCTTCTCCCCATTTCTTGCGAAAAAATTGGGCAAAAAGATACATGCTTATTATCCTATAAGCTGTTTCTTCATGGCTAGCAAATGGCAAATGGTATCTAACCATGGGCTTAAGCTTATCAAATACTGGACATCCGCTTGTAACCATATATATCCCCATAAGAGAGCTAAGAGCAGCCTGAACAGAATCATTTTTAAAATAAGTACGGCGTGAGGTTACAATTTTTAAATCAACTCTGTCACAAGAAACTATGCTTTTAAAGCTTACTAGCAAGCTGTGAAGGATCAATGCTAAAGGACAATACTTGTGTTCATCAGTGTCAAGAGAGCAATTCTCACATCTGAAATTTGCCATTAACGCCCAATCCTGTTTTTCAAGAATATTCTGAGCATTTACAAGACAAAGACTTTGATCATCCAATTGAACATTAAAAGTTTTTGCTTTGCCATCTTCAAATTTAAATTCATAATTTATATCGATTACTTTTCTTTGCTCGTTTATAAATGACATATTTTCCCTCATATTGCTGTTTCAACCCATATTGTATTATTTTATCATAAACCTATAATAGTTAACATTTTAAATTGCAAATTATATTTAGATTATATTTAGATTGAAATATAGGTTTAGGCATGTTATATAATAATACTATATGATACGCAAATCACTTACAATACTTTTTGCTGATGTCGAAGGCTATACATCTCGTACAGGAAAACACACCCGCCAAGAACATGAGCAATTTATTACAGATCTACAAGCTTTTATCAAAGAGAAGGCTAAAGAAAAACATGGAAATTTCATCAAATCCATGGGAGATGGCTTTATGCTTAGCTTTGAATCTCCTACCGATGCTGTTGCCTGCGGGCTAAATATCCAAAAACATATTTCACTCGAACATTCAATACTCCAAAAACATGATAACCTTTCCTTCCGTATTGGTATAAGCACTGGGGAGGTTATGATTGACGACAGTGGTGATACTTACGGTGAAGCAGTTAATATTGCCGCCCGAATTGAAAAATTCGCCCAAGTTAAAGAAGTATATATTTCTGAGTCGACCTATTTATCAATGAACAAATCTGAATTTAATGGAGTTAGCCTTGGAGCTCAAAAATTTAAAAATGTATCACAAACTGTTAATGTTTACCGGGCTTTTGAAGGCCGTGCTGATATTTTAAGAAATCTGCAAAGACCAATTCAAAAAAAACATCTCAATGCGGCTTTAAAAATTACTGTCGTCTTAATCGTTGTTATATGTGCTGCTTTTCTGATAAGAACTTTTTCTTCCCCAAAAAGCAATTCGCCTGGAATCGATATCCATGCTCAGCTTGAACAAATGCTAAACGATAAAGATCTGCCCGGAGTAATAAAAAGAGTCAATGAGATATTGCAAAAAGATCCGCATAGAGGTGATTTATATATTTTCGCAGGTGAGGCTTCTTATATGTTAAAGAATTCTAAAAAAGCAGAGTTTTATCTACTTAAAGCTATTGAACATGATCCATATAATCCCGTACCGTATAATATACTTTGCGAACTTTATGCAAATAAAAGGCAATATGATAAAGCAATCAATTACTTAGCCGAATACTTAAGCATGGATATCAACGCAGTTGATAAAAAAATAGCTATAAATAGGATGCAAGAATTAGAACAGTTAAAAAAAGATCGTCTTGCTGCTCCAGGACAACCCAATAATAATCAGAATCTCTTTGTCTTATCAAATGTCCAATCACAAGATCAGGGAACCCAACAACCAACTCAAGACCAATCAAATGTTTTTCAAACTGTATATTTTAGTTCAGAAGATGACACTATTGATGCAGGAGTTTTCAAACAAGATAATGAGCAAGCCCTCTTTGGCAAACACAGGGATCCTGACAATATTCAAGAAATTAAAGAACAAGTACTACCTTATATGCAAGAAGGCTATTTCGCTCCAGCAAGACATGTCCTAGAAGAAGCTGAGCAAAAACATGCCAATAACCCGCAGTTTCTGATTTTTTCTGGAAGAATGTATTTAAAAATGAGCGACCATGGCAAAGCCGAAGAAATGTTTATCAGAGCAAAAGACATGAATCCTGACAACCCCATTGTCTATATTGAGCTTTCTAAGGTCTATGAGCAAGCTAGAGACTACCATGCTAGTTTAAATATGTTAGAAGAGTTTATTGCTAGAGAAAAAGATGATAATAAAAGACAAAAAGCAGAACGAAGATTAGAAGATTTAAAACAGCAAGTTCAATAATCCGAACCGCAACCTTTTTTTATTAAATTCCCCCGTCGAAACCAAGTGATCT
>JAHITE010000043.1 GCA_018817585.1 Candidatus Omnitrophota bacterium | reverse complement strand
GACTATATTGTTCTTTTAATAGTAGAATCTTTTTATCGTCGCTTCGCTCCGATTTAGGCCGGCCGAAGTTGACCGGAATAGGTGGCCGAAGTCAGCCGGAATGACCGGCCGAAGTTACCGGAATACGCAGTTTTTAATAATAATCGGAATATTTATAAAAAGAAAGGTTATAGCATGTCAATTATTGTATTAGGTACGGTTGCTCTTGATTCACTTAAAACTCCAAATGGAATAAAAAAAGATTTACTAGGAGGATCAGCTGCACATTTTTCAATGAGTGCTAGACATTTCACATTGGTAAATCTTTCGGCAGTAGTAGGCTCTGACTTTCCGAAGAAGCAAATTACTATGTTTAAAAATAAGGGTATCAATATTGATTCATTGCTAGTTAAAAAAGGCAAGACATTTCGATGGACTGGTGAATATAAAGCAGAAGACCTTAATACCGCAGTTACTTTAGATACAACTCTGGGGGTTCTTTTAGATATTGCTCCGACAGTCAACGAAAAACAGAAAAATGTAAACAATGTTTTTCTTGCTAATTATGATCCTGATATACAGCTTGATTTCCTAAACACCTTAAATAAGCCTAATTTTGTAGGAATGGATACGATGAATCTTTGGATTTATACGAAAAAAAAATCTATTGCTAAGTTAATGAAAAAAGTTAATCTTCTATTACTAAATGATGCTGAAGCCAGAGACTTTACGGGGCAAAAAAATATGTTAAAAGCAGCTAAATTATTAATCTCTTTGGGCCCCCAAATTGTTATTATTAAAAAAGGAGAGCATGGTGGGCTTTTATATTCTAAAAATCACCTATTTGCTTTACCCGCGTATCCTTTGGAGGAAGTTATTGACCCAACAGGTGCTGGCGATACCTTTGCTGGTGGAGTAATGGGGTATCTGGTAAAATCAAAAAAAATTAACGCTAAAACCCTGATTAAAGCAGTTTTATATGGAACTATATTTTCAAGTTTTAATGTACAGGGATTTGGAATGGAAAAAACGAAGAATCTTAGTTTATCTAAGGTTCATGAAAGAATGACCATATTTAAACAATTCTTTAAGTTTTAAAGTATTTAATTTTCTAAACTTAATGTTGCTAGTATGAAAAAAGAATAACAACCCTAATGTCAATAACTTATAAAACATTTCTGGTCATTTTTTAGGAGTTGTTTTTAAAACTATTTTATTATACCATTAAGTGTGAAAAATAATATTTTTTTATCTAAAACTGAGTTATTAAAAATTTCAAATTACTCATATATATAATTGTAAAAGGAGTACGATGTTTTCTATAAAATTCGATAGCAGAAATAATTTATTAACACTAGAATTTCACAGTAATTTTGATGAGCAACAAGGAGAAATTTTATGTTCTCGACTTGAAAAAGAGCTGGGAAAATCTAAGCATGGTTTTATTGTACTCTCTGACCTTTCAAAAATGGATTGTTTTGATGATGCAGCTAGTAAGTATATCCAAAAAATGATGAAGATCTGTAATGATCATGGTGTTTCAAAAATATTCCGAGTAGTTCCTAATAAGGACAAAGATATTGGATTCAACATAATGTCAATTTTTCATTACTCCAAAAGTGTTAAAATTTATACTTATGAATCTTTAGAGGAAGCAAGATTTTATGTGAATATGAGCACAAGTATTACATTAAAAGATAAAATATTTACGATTATTAAAATTTTAAAAATTAAAGCAGTTACTTTAGCAGTTCATAATAATTTTAGATTTTTTATCTTAATTGTTGGCTTTTTTTCACTTTTAATCCTGAGACAAATATTTCATGCTTTTGGAGTGTCTTTGGGTTATCTATACATAACTCTTATTGCATTATCTGGATTCTGGTTTGGAATTCCGGGTGGTGTTATTGCTGCAACAATATCGTCTATTATATTTGTTGTTGAAGTTAACTCTTTCAGTTCCTGGATAGCTAGAGATGTTGTTTTTAAAACTATGCTTCTTAGGTTTATAATATATTTTATTAGTGGTATTGTTTTGGGACACCAATCTCGAGTTGAGAAAAGGCTTAGAGAAAAGCTTGAATTTTTGGCAGCATATGATGAACTTACTGGTTTTTTAAATTATAGATTCACAGTTGAACTCATGAGAAAAGAATTAGAACGAAGTAAAAGATATAAGAAAAATCTTACTATTGCGATAATCGATATTGATCATTTTAAAACTATAAATGATACCTATGGTCATCTTGTTGGTAATGACGCTCTGAAAACTTTTTCTAAAGTCATAAAATCAAACTTAAGAGAAATGGACATAGCGGGAAGATATGGTGGAGATGAATTTATTTTAGTATTTCCTGAGTCTACTAGCGATCAGGGGCTTGCGAGTTTGAATAGAATAAAAAAAGAAATATCGAACACGAAGATAATATCAAAATTTTTAATTAATGAAAAATCGTTCACCTTGACTTTTAGCGCAGGATTATCTGTTGTGGCAGATGATAAAAATACTGTGAATGATTTGATTAATAGTGCGGATAAGGCACTTTATAAAGCTAAGCAAGAAGGCCGAGATAAGGTGATTTTAGACTTATTATCAATTGCATCAAAGGTAAAATTAATAAACAAAGACTTGTGATAACTATGGAAAAATAAGAAGAGAACTCGCGATGTTTTAGTATTTATTTTGCTTTCTGTAATCCTGTATTTTTTGCATGCTGCTATTTTTCATCATAAGCAGCAATTAGTTCTTGGTGATGTTTAAATTTATGTCAAAATATTTGACATTGAGTGTTGCTAATGGGTATAATTAAAGTTAATCAATCTTAGCCAGCGTTTTAAATTGCAACTAGTGGGTGCTATCTTGCATTAAGCGCGTATAATTGGAGGATGTATGTCAAAAGCAAGAGCGGGAAAAGAGGTTCATGCTATCGCGGAGAATAAAATTGGCACATTATCTGATATTAGCCAATGGTTGGCAGATAAGGCGATTAATGTTAAGGCTGTTTGTGCTTATATCGATGGGGCTAAAGCGCATTTTTTATTTGTTACATCTGATAATAAAAAGGCCATGGAAATATTGCGTGCTAAAGAAATTACGGCAACTGAAGATGAAATTGTAATTGTTGAAATGCAAGATAAGGTAGGTATGCTTAAAGACCTGGCGAAAAAATTAAAAAGTGAAGATATTGATATAGAATATATTTATGGTTCTGCTCCAGCTGGGCCTAATGTACCCAGCCTGATTGTTTTTGATTGTAATGATAATAAAAAAGCAATTAATGTGATTAATGGATAAAAACTCATAAAAATCAGCCTGATTTTTGTAATAATAAACATTTTTTATAGAGTATTGATATAATAAGAATAGTAATCATAGGATGAAAACCTTATTTTTATAGCTTGACATTAAAATTTAGTTATGCTAATTTATCTACATCTTCGGGATAGGGTGAAAATCCCTGCTGGCAGTTAAAGCCTGCGAGCCTTGCTGAAAAAGCCTGGCAGAGAAGGTGTGATTCCTTCGCCAATAGTGTTGTTCAATGTTTAATGTTTAATGAACTTAGTCTAGATGAGAGAAGATTTGATTTTTTTAAATTTAGTGTATTACTCTATTCCCGGAGCATTTATTTCCGGGATTTTTTTTAACACAATTTAATGGAGTATTTGAAAAATGAAATTTAATACAATTCCTGAAATTCTAAATGATCTTAAAAAAGGGAAAATGGTTGTAATCTTAGATGATGCCAATAGGGAAAATGAAGGCGATTTAGTTATGGCTGCGGAACATGTAACAGCGCAGCACATTAACTTTATGGCTAAATTTGGCAGAGGCCTAATCTGTGTTGGTATGGAAAAAACAAGACTTGATAAAATGGATTTGCATCCAATGGTTGGTAAAAATGAAGCTTCAATGGGAACTGCTTTTACGGTTTCAGTTGATGCTCACTTAGGTATTACTACTGGGATATCCGCATCTGATCGGGCAAAAACAATAAAGATACTAGCTAATCCAAAAGCAAAAGCAACAGACGTAGTTAGACCAGGACATATATTTCCCTTACAGGCAGTTGAGGGTGGTGTTTTAGTGCGGGCGGGACATACCGAGGCTTGCACTGATTTTATGCGCTTAGCTAAACTTGAGCCAGCAGGAATAATTTGTGAGATACTAAATGATGATGGAACCATGGCAAGGACTCCACAGTTAATGAAATTTGCCAAAAAATATAAACTAAAAATTGGGACTATTGCCGATCTAATAAAATTTAGGCATCGCAATGATAAACTTGTTCGTAAAGTCGCGACAACAACCTTACCCACTGATTTTGGTACATTTAAATTAATGGTTTACCATTCTGAAGTAGATATTAATCCTCACCTTGCTCTTGTATACGGAAAAATTCAAAACCCCTGTCTTTTGCGTGTGCATTCAGAATGTCTGACAGGTGATGTGTTTATGTCAAGTCGTTGTGATTGTGGCAATCAGCTGCATAAATCAATGCGAATGATTCAGAAAAATGGTTCAGGTGTTATTCTTTATATGCGTCAGGAAGGAAGAGGTGTTGGCCTTACAAATAAAATTAAAGCTTATGCCTTGCAAGACGCAGGATTGGATACGGTTGAGGCAAACGAAAAGTTGGGATTTAAAGCTGATTTGCGTGATTATGGGATTGGTGCTCAAATTATTTCTGATTTGGGAATAAAAAAAATAAAACTATTAACCAATAATCCTAGTAAAATAATAGGACTTGAAGGTTATGGCTTGCAAATAGTCGAAAGAGTTCCTTTAGAAATAGTCCCATCAAAAACAAATAAACGCTATCTTAAAACAAAAAAAGATAAATTAGGTCATATGCTTTCTATGATAGAATAAGTTAATGATTCCGAAATTGCCTGCTAGGTCGCAGACATTTCGGACTAAATCCCGCCAAGGCGGGATAAATTCGCGCAGGTTGACTTTACGTCGCTAAAAATGCTCCGTAAGTCAAGCGCTCATTTAAAGGAGGAGTAATATGAAAATAGTAGAAGCAAAATTAAATGCGCAGGGTAAAAAATTCGGAATATTAGTTTCACGCTTTAACAACTTTATTACAAAAAGATTATTAGACGGCGCGATAAATGAATTTAAACGACTCGGAGGTGATGAGGAAAATTTAGAAGTGATTTGGGTTCCCGGCGCTTTTGAAATGCCTTGTCTTGCTCAAAAATTAGCAAAATCAAAAAAATATGACGCAGTAATTTGTCTGGCTGCAATCATTAGGGGCGAAACACCACATTTTGATTATGTTGCTAGTGAAGCTGCAAAAGGTATTGCGAATGTTTCTATGAATACCGGTATCCCCGTGATATTCGGAGTAATTACATCTGAAAATCTTGAGCAGGCGATTGACAGAGCGGGATTGAAAAGCGGGAACAAAGGTGAAGATGCGGCACGCGTTGCAACAGAGATGGCTAACCTAATAGAAATGATAGGATAAATTAAATGAGAAAAAGAACAAAAGCTAGAGAATGTGCTTTGCAAGTTCTTTATGCCATGGACATTAGAAAAGGATCAAAACATGAGGTTTCGGAAAGTTATTGGGAGGAAAACACTGAAGATCAGGAAATAAAAATTTTTTCTCAAGGGTTAATTGAAGGCACTTTGGTAAAAATGAGCGAAATCGATAAGCTTATTACCAAATATGCTGATAATTGGCGGATTGAACGAATGGCAGTAATAGATAGAAACATCATCAGAATGGCAATATATGAATTATTGTATGCCAGTGATATTCCGCCAAAAGTGGCAATTAATGAAGCCGTGGAACTTGCAAAAAAATTTGGTGATGATGAATCAGGTAGTTTTGTTAATGGGGTTCTGGATAAAATAAATAAAATTGAACGTGACAATCTTGATACTGAATAAATCTGAAATTTAAAGTATATTTTTTAAGGATAAGAGGTAAATTTGAATTTATTTTGTAAAAAAAATATAGATCTGCATGTACATACAAATTTTTCAGATGGGACATTTACTCCCGAAGAAGTAGTTGCTTATGCGATTAAATCAAAGCTTTCGGCAATAGCGATTACAGATCATGATTGTATTGATGGGATTGTTCCGTGTGAATTAGCGGCGCAAAATACTGATCTTGAGATTATTTCTGGAGTGGAACTCTCTGCGGAAATTAATGATTTTGAGATACATATTGTTGGACTGCTTATTGATTACAAACAAGATTGGTTTATTAATAAATTAAAAGAAATACGTTTAGCTCGACTCGAGAGAATGAAAAAAATGATTGAAAAAATCAATCAACTGGGTATTGATATCAAACTTGAAGAAGTTAAAGTACTGTGTAAAGATGACGGGGCTATTGGCAGATTACATTTAGCAAGAGCTTTATTTAATAAGGGAATTACCAGTTCGTTACGAGAGGCATTTGATCGCTTTATCGGAGCAAATGGTCCGTGTTATGTGAAGCGGTTTATATTGTCTCCTAAAGAAGTTATTGAAATGATTCGCAACCTTAACGGCATTCCAGTTTTTGCTCACCCGGGGAATATGCGTCATGATGAAGCGATCCCAGAGCTTATAAGTTATGGCTTAATGGCATTAGAAGCATTTCATACTGACCATAACCAAAGAAAATCACAGCATTATACGAGCTTAGCTAAAAAATACAATTTACTGTTAAGCGGTGGTTCTGACTGTCATGGCGATGGAAAAGGTTTTCCTTTGATGGGCAGAGTGAAAGTGCCATATAAAATACTTGAAAAAATGAGAAAAACAAAAAACATTGAATTTTAGCAATAATAGGAATTAATTATGAATGCATGCGATAAAAAGTACATTAATCTGACAATTGATTTGGCTTTAAAAGCCGAAGGCAGTACTAGTCCGAATCCCATTGTTGGTGCTGTGCTTGTAAAATCAAATAGAATTATCGCTAAAGGTTTTCATCGTCAATGCGGACAAGCGCATGCTGAAATTGAAGCAATAAATAAAGCTGGTAAAAAAGCTAAAGGCGCTGATCTTTATGTTAATCTTGAGCCCTGCTCTCATTTTGGACGGACAGGTCCATGCACAGATGCAATTATAAACGCGGGTATTAAGCGTGTTATTATCGGCATGAAGGATCCTAATCCCCTAACCTGCGGAAAAGGGATAAGTATCCTAAAAAAAAATGGAATAAAAGTCGAATTATGCCGAGACAGCCAACCATTTCAACAATTAAATGAAATTTTCAATAAATACATAACTAAAAAAATACCATTTATCGCGGTAAAAGCAGCGCAGAGTATTGATGGTAAAATAGCTACAAAGACCTATCAATCAAAATGGATAACCGGTAAGCATTCCAGAGATTATTCACAGTGTTTGCGTAAAAAATATGATGCGATTATGGTTGGAGTTAACACTATCCTAAAAGATAATCCGTATTTAAGCTGTAGGTTTGGTGACGAGTTACTTTTAGATAGTCCGGTTAAGATAATTGTGGATGCGACATTAAAAACTCCAGCAAATTCTAATATCTTCAGTGGATTGTCTCCGGCACCAGTAATAATGGCCACAACCACAAGAGCCTCTAAAAAGAAAATTCAGCAATTTAATAATCTTGATGCTGATGTTATAGTTTGTCCTGTTGATAAAAATAATGCAGTTGACCTCAAATACTTAATAAATGAATTGGCGAAAAATGAGATCACTAGTATTCTGGTTGAAGGCGGCGGTAAATTAAATGGATCTTTTTTTGATGCTAAACTTGTGGATAAAGCATATTTCTTTATTGCGCCTAAAATAATCGGAGGAGAACATGCGGTTTTATCTGTTGCCGGAACAGGATGTTCTAAACTGGCAAAAGCAATAACCCTTGAAAATGTCAAATACATGCGATTTGGTGAAGATTTTTTAATTGAAGGAAATGTGAAATACAGCTAAAACACAGTTTTTCTGCGGAGAAAGGTTATGTTTACCGGAATTGTTGAAGAAATAGGCGTAGTAGAAAAAGTAATACAAGGTAATCTCATGCAACTTACTGTTCGGGCTCAAAAAGTCATGGAACAGACAAAAATCGGCGACAGCATTAGCGTTAATGGTGTTTGCTTAACCGTTGTGCTATTAGGCAAAGACAGTGTTACCTTTGAAATTATGAAAGAAACACAGGAAAAAGCAAATTTAAAAACATTAAAAAATGGTGATAAAATTAATCTGGAAAGAGCCATGGGAGCAAACTCCAGATTTGATGGTCATATAGTCTCTGGACATATTGACGGAACGGGAAAAATTAAAAATAAAATAGCAAATTCAGGTGAGTTTGTTCTGGAAATAGAGGCTGATAAAAATTTAATTGCTTATTTAGTACCCAAAGGTTCTATTTGCATAGATGGGATTAGTTTAACAATTGTTGATGTTAAGGCATCATCTTTTAGCATTGGATTAATACCTCAAACATTAAAGACTACGACACTTGGAATTAAACAGACTAATGATAAAGTAAATCTTGAAGTTGATTTACTATCAAAATATGTCTTTCGCTATATGGATAATAATATTAAAGCAGGCACAAAAATTTCTGAAAATTATTTGCGCAACTTGGGATTCGGAGAAGATTAAATTTTTATAAGAGTCTTAGATAATCCTTTTTTTAGTTATGCTTGCTAATTTTTATGAATTACTTATGCGCTGCTAATCGTATTTGCTATGAGTTAAGAAAAAATTCTAAATTATAGCTTATTGACGAGCAACATTTGTTTGTGGTAAACTGTGCAAGATAAAAAAATAGTATTATTCGGGGCGTGGCTCAGCTTGGCTAGAGCGCTTCGTTCGGGACGAAGAGGCCGGTGGTTCAAATCCACTCGCCCCGACCAACAAAAGAGACTGCATAACTGGCAGTCTCTTTTGTTTTAAAAAGTGTGCGATGAGATAATCATTGCTTTGCATGAGAAAGTATAAGTGTTATAATACCTTAGAATAATAATAATAATTATTATTATTAACAGGAAAAATGCTATGAAAATGCTGACTATTATAAAAAGCATTTAGCTTATGAAATTGAGAGTTGGAATCAAATTGTCATACAACACAATAAAAAATAAATTAATTGAATCGGGCATATTTTATTTAATTAAAAGTAAGATAATCTAAGGTTCTTGCTGTGAACCTTGAAAAAGAGGGGATTATTATGAAAATTAGATTAGAGTTAACTAAATGTGTATTGGTAATTATTTTACTTGTTTTTGTGGCAGGGTGTTCTGCGGCAAAAAAAGAACTAAGAAGCGCTGATGATAAGATTTTTAGTCGTTATGGAGATTTAGATCTTGTTAGAAAAAATAACGATCTTTATTTGCAGAAACCTGATAGCTCTCATAATATCCGATTGACCTTTACTCCTCAAATCAAAGAAAATAGTGCCTTTATTTCATCAAGTTCTGGATATCTTGTTTACTCGGCATTTGAAAGTCCTGGCAAGCCTGAAAATTATTATATGCAGAACATGGATATAGGCATTAAAAGCAGAAAAAAAATTACAGCACAGGAATTTAATCGGTTACTTTTAGTTCGCTAGGTTTTTCTCTATTTACTAGAGTTTTCGATAAAAATATACAGTATATTACTTTGGGCAGTATTTTTACTTAAGACGATAAGAAGTTAATTGCTTGACCAAAGCGTCCTATCAAGTTAAAATACCCAGTAATTATATATTAAGCTAAGGAGTGCTAATGGGTCAGGAAAAGAAGTCGAAAATCCTTAAAATATCTGGTGAAGTGATCTATAAAATACAGGGCAGTGTGATGTCGCCAGTATCGGTTATGGTGCGTGAATTAAGAAATGATGGTTTGAAATTTGTGACCACTGAGAATTTGGCTGAGAAAACAGTGCTTGACCTTGCGATAAAAGTAACAGAAGATTCTGATCCAATAAACGTGGTGGGAACAGTTATATGTCAAGGCCACGGAGCTTCTAGGTTTTTGCTTGATACCACAATTGAGTTTACGGAAATTAGTCCGAAAGAAGAAAGTCGTTTATTGAATTTTATTACGCATTCAGCGGATCATATAAAAGCCGGGAGGTGTCATGTTCGCTGTCCAATGGAAGCCGTTGTGCGTTATTCTAAAGTTGCAGAGCAATCTGAAGAAGCAATTGGCCAAGCAGTTGATATTGGAATACTTGGTATGCAGGTATATGTTGAACAGGATATTTCTAATAATACTGACCTAAATGTATTATTTGATCTGCCTCGGGGTAGAGGCAGTATCAGGATTATGGGTACAGTTGTTTGGAAGGGGCCTCAGGCCGGGGATATTTATCCTATTGGTTTAAAATTCACTGAAATTGAAAACCGCGATAAACAAAGAATCCTTCGATACATTAATTATACAATTACTGATGGCGAATCTGATTGAAAACCAGCCTTGAATTCTGCAAATTTAGCAAAAAATAAAAAACTCCAAATTCTCTGCCTGCATTCAGTTAAAGTTGACTTTTTAGACAAAAAAGAGGTATAATATCCTATAAATAATAATTGAATTATAAATATATTGTCTATTACACTATTGTAGGTAATTACAACAATATTCAGAGGAGTTTTAACCATGCATGAACAAACCCAAGAAATAACAGAAATTATTTTAAAAGCTAAAGAACGGGCTGTAAAAGAAACTGGAAATGAGCCGGAGCCAGAGCTTACTAAAGCTTTGAGCTGGCCGATTAATTGTACAGTAGGTCCGGGACTTGAAGGAGCTATTGCTTGTGAAACAAAAATCGGATACGTAAATGGGGCAAAAGGCTGGCTGATTTACCGCGGTTATAATATATTTGATCTATGTGCTTATTCTACATTTGAAGAAGTAAGTTACTTATTAATGTATGGTTATTTGCCCAGCGAATCTCAATTATCATCATTTAAGAAAAAACTTGTTCAATACCGTCAGATGCATCATACAAAGAGGCTTTTAATGAGCTTTCCTATTGAAAAAATGCATCCTATGGCTGGTTTACGTTTAGGAACCACACTGATGCGTCAGGAATTTACTGATGTAGATAGAGAAAACTATACATCAAATTTAGTTAAAATTATTAGTGCTGACGAAGATTCTATTCCCATGGAAACAAAACCAATGGGTGAAGAAAAAGCGATTTATGAATTCAAGCAATCTCAGCGAGAAAAAATAATCGCTGATGACCTTAAGCAAGCTAGTGGATTTGAATCATGTTTTCATCTTTTAGCTGGTGTGGCAACCCTGACCGGAGCAATTAGCAGGCTGCGCCAAGGAGCAATGCCTATTGAAAATGATGAAAGTCTTAGTTTCGCGGGAAATCTTATTTATACAATGACCGGCAAAAGACCAACTCCCACAGAAGAAAGAATAATGGATGTATCGCTTATTTTGCATGCTGATCATGGTATGAATGCCAGTACATTTGCTTCAATGGTTGTTGCTTCAACACTTTCAGATGTTTATTTATCAGTAGGCGCTGGGATTGCTGCTTTGCAAGGGCCTTTGCATGGCGGTGCTAATGAACGCGTTATTGAAATGCTAAACGAGATTGGCTCAGTAGATAATGTTAAATCCTGGTTTGAAAAGAAGCGGGCTAAAAAAGAAAAAATCATGGGTTTTGGTCACCGCGTATATAAAGCATATGATCCCAGAGCAATGGTTCTTGGCCCATTAGCTAAATTTATGACTAAAAACAGTAATAACGGCAAAAAATTATTTAAGGTCGCCCAAGCTTTAGAAAAAGAAGTCATATCAACTTTAGGTAAGGAAAAAAGAATATTTCCGAATGTTGATTTTTATTCAGGGATTGTTTATGCCGCAATGGGTATTACAGCTGAATTTTATACACCAATTTTTGCTGTTAGCCGGGTTGCCGGATGGACATCTCGGGTTCAGGAGTATATGTGCAATAACAGAATTTTTAGACCAAGAGCAATGTATACAGGTCCTTTTGACAAAGAATTTACTCCAATTAATCAGCGTGGAGTAAGTAAAAAATCCAAGTAAGCTACTAGGGGGCAAGTTTGAAAGTACAGACTGAAGAGCTGTGGTTTAATACCAAAACGCGTAGGGCATATCTTAATATTACACCAGAGATAGAACAATTAGTTGTCAAAAGTAAAGTTCAAGATGGAATCTGCTTGGTTAATGCCATGCATATTACCGCCAGTGTGTTTATTAATGATGATGAATCAGGGTTGCACCAGGATATTGACAAATGGCTGGAAAAACTCGCGCCTTATGAACCAGTTTCTCAGTACAGACATAATAATGGTGAAGATAATGCGGATGCTCATCTTAAGCGCAGTGTAATGGGCCGAGAAGTTGTAATTGCGATTACTGATGGCAAACTTCATTTTGGGCCATGGGAGCAGATATTCTACGGAGAATTTGACGGAAAAAGAAGAAAAAGAGTTTTAGTTAAAATAATTGGCGAATAAAAATAGAAACTTGCGAGAATTAATTTAGCTGACTCGAATATGCTAAAAATGCAAGAAACTGATTGGTTTGCTTACAACAATCGTAATGATCATTAACTGAATTTTAAATAATGATAGGAGAATAGTATGAAAAACAATATTTTTGCTGTTATCACTCTTGTGTGTGCATTAAGTTTAGTCAGTGGTTGTGGTACAAAAGTTAAAAGAACGGAAATCGATCAAGCTATTGATTTAAGCGGAAGATGGAATGATACAGACTCACGTTTTGTCTCAGAAGAAATGATCAGAGATTGCCTGGATCGTCCTTGGCTTAATAAATTTGATGAGAAAAATAAACGCAATCCCACTGTTATTATTGGCACAATAGTAAACAGAAGTCATGAGCATATTAACGCTCAGCTTTTCACTAAAGATCTGGAAAAAGCATTCATCAATTCATCAATGGTAAATGTTGTTGCCTCAGATCAGGAAAGACAGGAAATCCGGGATGAACGGATGGATCAGCAGCAAGGCGGCATGACAAATCAAGCAACTATAAAACCAAATAAAGAAGAAACCGGTGCTGATTTAATCCTGCAGGGCACAATCAATTCAGTGAAAGATGAAATTAAAGGAAAATATGTTATTCTTTATCAGGTAAATCTTGAACTAATTGATATTACAACAAATCAAAAAGTCTGGATCGGCGAAAAAGAAATAAAAAAACAAGTAAAGAAAAGTAAATTTTCATTATAAATCGAAAGGTTGTTAGGCTTTTAATGAAAAATAACCGATTGCGGATATACTTTATAAACATTATGCGAGCGATAGGAACTCTATCGCTCGTTATTTTTCTCAGCTCATGCGCTACTTTGCCCAAAGGCCAGAGTCAGGTTGATGCAATGTTACTTGCCCAGCAATATCCCCAAGCGATAACACTATTTCAAGATAATCCTAATTTATACGGCAAGAAAAATGAATTACTATATTTGTTAGATAAAGGTTTTGCTGAACATTTAAACAAAAACTATAAGGCTAGTATTGAAACTTTTGCCAAAGCGCAGGAACAGTTTGATCAGCTTTATACTGAATCAGTGGGGAAAATAGCTGCTACCTGGGTAATTAATGATTATGCCGCGCCATATCATGGAGAAGACTTTGAACATGTTTTTATTAACATCTTTCAGGCACTTAATTATCTTATGCTCGGGGAATATGCAGACGCATTGGTTGAAGCAAGAGATGTTGATTCAAAACTGAACGCAATTAATTTTCAATACTCTGATGATCAAAAAAATGTGTATAAGGAAGATGCCTTTGCGCGCATGTTGATGGGGATAATTTATGAAATAGAACCGATTAGTGAAAACATAAATGATGCTTTTATCTCCTACGCAAAGGCGGATGATATTTATCAAACAGACTATGCTCCCAATTATGGCGTATATACTCCCGGGATTTTAAAAGAAAATATTTTAAGCACTGCCAGATTTATGGGGCTTATTGAATATAGTAAATATAGAAACAAATTCAAATCCAGTGAATTTCTAACCCAAAAAGAAAAAAGAGCAAAAGCCGAAGTCTATCTTATCCAATATAATGGATTTTCCCGTTTGAAAACTGAAGCTGCTGTAACAGTCCCGCTTTTTGACGGCCATATTGTAAAAGTTGCTTTTCCTGAATATAAGAAACGACCTTACTCGGTTGCGAGTTCAAGGTTACTGGCTAAAGATGCAAAGAATAATATATTTCAATCACCCAGCGAACTAGTCCAGGATATTGGCGCGATTGCCCAAAAGAATTTAGACAGAAGAAAAATTAGATTTATTGCTAAATCAGCGTTGCGCGCAACGGGACGGTATTTGTTTGAAAAAAAACAAGAAGAAAATATAAAAAAAAGCCAAGGCAGTGTCGCTGCCGGATGGTTTGGATTCCTTAGTAATATGTATAATCTGGTTGTAGAACAGGCAGATCTGCGCTGCTGGCAAAGTCTTCCTGATCAGATTCGCATTGCCCGATTAATCCTTGATCCCGGTGATTATGGTTTTACCTTGGAAAATTTCAATGATACTGGTTCATATCTTGGTGAAATTAAACTGGAACCTAAGTCCTTAGTCGCAGGACAAAAAATATTTTTAATAGTCCGGACATTGCAATAATTCGATTAATACAAAACAAACTATATAAAAAGGTCACTTATGGAAGAGTATGTTTGGATCTCAAAATTAAAAAACAGTCCTGTTTATAAAGAGCAGGTACATCCTATCCTGGATAGAGTTGCTTCTGACTATGCGATAAGAGTGACCATTGCCGGCGCTGATGATACCTCGGACGAAGAATTTACCAATGCTGTGTATGATGCGATTAAGCGTAAAGTCTCCGGGATTATGCTGGTGGGGTGTTTGCACTCTAATAGTATCATCGAGGCAGTCAATCAAGCAATACACTCATCTATCCCGGTTATTACTGTTGAATGCGATATAGTTGGCATTGATCGGCTGGCGTATGTGGGCGCTAACTGGTTTAGAATGGGACAGGACATGGCTGATTCTTTAGCGAATATGATCAATGGACCGGGCAAAGTCTTAATCTTCGGCACTACTGGCTTGATGAATGTGGAAGCTGGGTTCAGAGGCTTTTCCACTAGGATAAGTCAATATCCCGATATCCAGTTGCTTGGACCGGAAGATGCTTCAGGCAATGATTTTGAAAAAGCGGAAAATATAGTTACGCGTTATCTTAAACAATATCCTGATTTATCAGGAATTGTGGTTTTAAATAATAATGGCGGTCCAGGAGCTGCGCGGGCCTTGGAGAAATTTCTCAAAGTACGCACCGTAAAATTAATTTGTACTGATGCGAATAAGTTGCAATTAGAATATTTAAAAAAAGGGATTATTGATGTTGTATTTTCTCAAAAACATCAATACTCTACATATCTGGCTTTTCAAATGCTCTACGCTTATAATCATGGTTCAATTAATACCGGATATAAACCTGGATTAATCAATATACCGGGAAATATTGATACAGGACATTTAATTATAACTGATAAAAACATTGATAGCTTTCAGCAAGGTTTTGACATTAAGGAAGCTTTAAATCGGCATCATCTTTCTCAGCAAGTAAACCTCTTTACCCATATGCTGGAAAATATAAATGAAATAGTGCTTACCGCGGATTTATACGGTAATGTTTTTTATGCTAATCCGGCTACTACACTGCAGTTAGGCTATAAAAAAGAAGCATTGCTTGAGCTTGAACTTAATGCGATTTTTAAAGTTGAACAGAATTTTTTTAACTGTCTTGCTGATGGCAATTGTCATAGCCTGGAAACAGAAGCTATAAAAAAAGATAATACTCGATTCCCGGTACAGATAAGTATCTCGCCTTTAAAAGTAGAAAAAGGGGTAAGCGGTTATGTAATTATCGCGACTGATATAAGTGAACGGAAAAAAGCCGAAAAACTTTTAATTGATACAGAGGCGCGTTATCGGGGAGCCTTTGAATCTTCGGTTGATGGTATTTTAATCGCTGATATTGAAACGAAAGATTTTGTTTATGCTAATCCGGCAATATCCAATCTTCTGGGATATACTATCAAAGAATTAGAGAATTTAAAAGTTTCAGATATCCATCCTAAAGATCGCTTAGAAGAAGTATTGGCGCATTTTGAAGCGCAAGCAAAACAGCAGCATATTGTGGTCACGGATCTTCCTTGTTTAAAAAAAGACGGCACAATAATTTATTGCGATATTTCCGCTTCCTTGATTAAGAAATTTATTATGGGCAGAGACTGCCTGCTTCGTTTTTTTCGGGATACAAATGAGCGGAAAAAAGTTCAGCTCCAATTCAAGGAAAAGCAGGAAACTCTAGATTCTCTACTCAGAGCAGCACCTGTAGGAATCGGACTGATATCAAATCGGATTTTTAAATGGATCAATTTCCGCATGTTGGAATTAACTGGATATTCGCAGGATGAATTAGTTGACCAAAGCTCCAGAATGCTTTATTCTTCTCAAGAGGAATTCCTCCGGGTGGGGCAGGCTCAATATCAGGAAATTAAAGAAAAAGGCACTGGCACTATTGAAACAACCTGGGTTTGTAAAAATAAGACAGTTAAACAATTTCTCCTGAGCTCAGCATCCATAGACCCAGCTGATCCTGAAAAAGGCATAATTTTTACAGCATCAGATATTACCAAAAATAAAGATAATGAAAAAAAACTTAAAATGTCAAAGGACAAATTCAGACTTTTAGTTGAAATGACTCCGGATCTAATCTGGGAAGTTGATATTAAAGGAGAATATACGTATATTAGCCCAAAAGTAATAGATATGCTGGGATATCAAGTTACTGAATTGCTGGGAAAGAGTGTTTTTGATATAATGCCGGAACTCGAAGCCAAAAAAATAAAAACTATATTGGAGGAGATTGTTAAGAAACAGGAAACGTTTCATCAGCTAAAAAACATAGTTTTACATAAAGACGGGCATGAAATTATCAGAGAAACAAGCGGTAGTCCGTATTTTAACGAACAAGGAAAATTGCGGGGATATCGCGGTATAGACAGAGATATTTCAGAAAAAAAAGAAGCGGATAACAGCTTTTAGCATTCATTTTCTGGTTTAGCGCTAAAGCCGAAAAGCCCAGGATATCCGTGAATAAGGTTAATTTCTTAAAATAAATTTTTTGCGTAAAATTAATAGATCACTATCAGTAAACGGAGAAAATAATGAATACACTAAATACAGTTTTCGAGGTACAGATAATTCCTTTTTTAAAGCTTACTTGGAGTTCTTTGCTGTTTTGGCGGACTTTAAGTTTTAGTTTATTATTTTTAATATTTTTAGGTTTTTTATTTAAAGAAAATATAAGACTATGGTTTTTGCAATCTTCTCGGACAAAACATGATAAAGAATTATTTCAGCTTTTAGATTTGCTGATGCCTGAGCGGAAATTACTAGATCTTTTAGAAAAGCTGGAAAAAGACACTGCTTATGAAATTAATTCATTGCAATTTATTGATAAATTTAGAGCTTCTTTAAAAGAGCAAACCCGGCAGTATTTAACTCCCAAACTAAAAAAAGCATCGCTTAACTGCAGGGAGAATTTTGATGAGCTAAGGCAGTTCATGGATAATAATTTCATATTATTCCCCAGTAGCGCGGAAAAAAGTAATATCGCTGCTCAATTAATGTATCCTAATCCGGAAATTGACGGCGGCGGCAATGAACAAGAGAAAAATTCAGAAAAATTCGCTAAATTTTCCGCGGAATTGAATAGTAATATTACAGCCGCGAAAAAAAGTTATCAGAAATACCGAGCTTTTGTAAAAGAAATAATTAACATCTAAAAATAGACTGATTTGCGATTATGAATATAGAGTACAAAATTTTAAGAAAACCCCGCAGAAAAACCTTGTGCATAAGCATAAGCTCTGATAATCAGGTGCGGATTAAAGCCAATAATTCCATATCGGAAAAAGAGATTTTAGCATTTCTTAGAGACAAACAGGCCTGGATTCAAAAAACTTTACAGTTTAATCAGAGCGTTCGTAACCCTTTTATCCCTAAACAGTTTGTTTCTGGAGAAAAATTTCTAATTTTGGGCAAACAATATAATTTGACAGTGTGTCAAAGTACTTGCCTAAAAATTAATTTACAAGAACAATGCTTGGATGCAGGGGTTCCCGAGAGTTTTTTAAACAGCCCGGAATATCTAAAAAATAAATTAATCAGCTGGTATAAATGTTCGGCTTATGAAGTGATTTTTCAAAGAGTTAATATCTATAAGCCAATTCTCAATGTTAAGGTTAAAGAAATAATGATTCGCAATCTAAAACGCGCCTGGGCAAATTGTTCAACACGCGGGATAGTGACCTTTAGCTGGCGACTGCTGATGGCTCCATTGGAAATAATCGATTATGTAGTTGTTCATGAATTGGCGCATTTGATTCACCATAATCACTCACCGCGGTTTTGGAAAACAGTAGAAGCCGTAATGCCTGATTACAAAAAAGCTAAAGCCTGGCTAAAAATAAATGAAAATACATTTTTATGGTAAACCAAGACAAATCAAAACTTAAGCAAATCAAACAAAAGCTGATAGCCCAGGCTGACAAGAAAAAAGCGAAAATTCTTCAATCTTTTTTTAAAACTGGAAAGGGTCAGTATGCGCGGGGCGATGTTTTTTTAGGAATTACAGTACCCAAAATCAGGCATATCGCTAAGCAGTTTTCAGACCTGGAAAATAACGATATCCTGGAATTGCTTAAATCAAAATATCATGAGCAAAGGCTATTAGCGCTTTTAATCTGGGTTGAACAGTTTAGCAGCGCTGAGCAGAAAATAAAAACTCAAATATATCAGCTTTATATCAAGCATACAAAATACATAAACAATTGGGATTTGGTTGATTTATCCGCGCCGAAAATTATCGGAAGTTTTTTATTTAATACGCAGCGTGATATTTTGTATAAATTCGCCAAATCGCCACAGCTTTGGCAAAAAAGAATCGCGATTGTTGCCACCTATTATTTTATCAAGCAGAATGATTTTGCCGATACATTTAAAATCGCCAGAATCCTTTTAACTGATAAGCATGATCTGATTCATAAAGCAGTTGGCTGGATGCTCAGAGAAGCCGGCAAAATAAACCTAGCAAAAGAGGAAGAATTCCTGGGGAAATATTACAAAAATATGCCGCGAACAATGCTCAGATACGCGATAGAAAAATTCCCTGAGGAGAAAAGGCTTAAGTATTTAAAGTCGCAGATCTGAGAAAAATGCTTGATTTAGCGATAAGTAAATGGTATAGTTTTTTCAAAGTTAAAATACTTGAGTAAAGGCCTGCTGAATCAATCAGCAGAAACAAAGGAGGAATATATGGCGTATAATGCGGAATTAGATAAAAAATTATTTTCCAAAGAATGGGAAAATGAAATGGATAAGATTACGGTAAGTGTTTATGCTTACAATGAAGGACAGAAGAAATTACAGATTTCTCGCAACAGCAGAGATAAAGAAGGGGAATATCGTTTTGCTAAACTCGGACGGATGACAAAGGCAGAAGTTCAGGCAATTCTTCCGTTTATCCAGGAAGCTGTTTCTTTTATGGAATAAATTTAAATTAATAAAAAAACCCTGCAGGTTTATGGCCCGCAGGGTTTTTTTATTAATTGATTACACTAACCAATATTTTGCTTAGATATATCGGTCAATTTTTCCAGTTACTTTTTTAAATCCTAATTTAACGTCAACCGGCATTCTGCCAAAGCAAATGCCCATTGATTCATACATCATAACGCTGTCAAGGCAGACATGTCTTTGGGTAATTGCTTCCGGAGTATCCATATAAATAATTTCATTGCCGCTTAAACGTACAAAAGTAACTCCGGCAATTCCTTTTTCTAAAAGCAATACAGCCGAGGCACCGGCTTCTTTACCAAAGTTGACGTCAAAAGCCGAAGAATTGCCGCAGCGGACAAGATGTCCCGGGCGGACTTCGCGGACTTCCGGCACTTCGTATAAACCGGGAACATACATTTTAGTCTGCTGCATAAAGCTTTTAATAGTATCATCAGCTTTAAACCGTTTAGTCAGCTCTTGACAAACAAATTTCCCGGCACCAGCGAGTTTCTTATGTCCAAAAGTATCAATTCCCGCGCTTTCATCAACCAGCTCATTACCGCTTTTATCTTTAATTCCTTCAGCAACAACAATCAAATAAGTTCCGGCTTTTACATCGCTTTGCATAACTCTATTGGTAAAACGGTTTCTAGCATGCTCATAAAGAATGTCGAAATCAGACGGTACTTCAGGAATAAGAATCGCATCCGCATCAGCGGCCACACCGCCTCTAAACGCAGTATGTCCGGCATAACGCCCGAAAACTTCGAGCACAATTATTCGATTATGGGTTTTACCAGTTGTTTTTAAATCCTGGCCAAACTGGGCGATTCGGTTAATCGTTGAATCAGCGCCAACAGAATAAGGCTGTAAATCCAAATCCATTGTCTTCGGCGCGTGAACGCAGGCAATTCCTTTTGATGTAAGGTCAACAATAACACTGCCAGTATCATCACCGCCGCTGATTACCAATCCGTCAATTCCGAATTTTTTTAAACCAGCTTTAATCCGTTCATATTTATTTGGATCATCAATTTTCTTAATTTTTACCCGGGAATGTCCGGCTTCAGAACCCGCGGGATTTGCCTGAACCGCATCAACTCTTTCTGGCTTGAGTTCTACCAGCGTGTCGAAATCAACCAAATTGTATAATCCGGCATAACCATTAGGAATAACATAACAGCTCATGCCCCGGGAATAGGCCATTTGCGCGGCACCTTTAACCACTGCATTTAAACCGCCGCAATCACCGCCGCTAGTAATAATTCCGATTTTTTTCATAGTTCCTCCTTAAAAATCTGTTTATTATGGAATTAAATTGGTTAGTTCTATCTGAAAGTCGAACTTTTATTTTAACATAATTAATTGGTTAATCAAGAGAAAAGTTTGCTCATTTCCAGTTGTTTTGGTATACTGAAATCAAGAAAATGGCAAAAATAAAACTTGACCTTCATCCTATATACAATAAAGGCAAAAACATTGATCAAGAGCTTAAAAATGCTGTTGAGCAAGCGATTGCCAAAAAAATCAAAACCTTGGAAATTATTCCGGGCAAAGGCTCGGGCGCGCTTAAAAAACATGTGCTGAGATTTCTTGATCAAAAACAGATAAAGTGCTTGTACCATCGAATTGATAAAGATAGTAAGAATTTTGGCAGAATTTTCGTTTACTTTAAATTCTAATTATTTATAACCACTTAATTTAAAAAAAATGAATAATCCTAAAACCGCGGCTTATGGCTCCTGGAAATCTCCGATAACATCAGATATGATTGTTTCCCGAAATATTGGGTTTGGCCAGATCGTTATTGATAAACAAAAAAATAATATTTATTGGCTAGAGTCTCGGCCGATGGAAGCAGGGCGTAATGTTATCGTCCAATATGATCAAGCGACCTCCAGAGTATGGGATATTACTCCGCAGGAGTTTAATGTGCGTTCCAAGGCTCATGAATACGGCGGAGGAGCTTTTACAGTTGCTAATAGCATTGTTTTTTTTGTTAATTATTCTGACCAGCGCGTATACCGGCAGATAATCGGACAGGATCCGCACCCCCTAACTGCGCCGATAAACAAGCGTTATGCTGATCTAATTTTTGATGGGAAAAGAAATCAGCTGATTTGTGTTTGTGAAGACCATACAGATTTAAAAAATAAAGTGGAAAATTATCTAATCAAGATAAATCTCGATAACAACGCGGTATCAGTATTAATCCAAGGCTCTGATTTTTACAGCTCAGTGCAGATAAGTCCTGATGCCGACAAACTGGTATGGCTTAGCTGGAACCATCCGGATATGCCTTGGGATCAAACAAAATTATCCATAGCTGATATTGATGCGCAGGGAAGCCTGAGCAATATACAAGTTATTGCCGGTCTTGATTCGGAATCAATATTCCAGCCGCAATGGCTGAATAATCAGGAGCTGTATTTTGTTTCTGACCGAAATAATTGGTGGAACATCTATAGTTATTCTGATAAACAAACAAAACCGATTCTTGAAATGCCGGCAGAATTTGGCTTAGCGCAATGGGTTTTTGGCATGTCAACCTATGCGGTTATAGACAGCGAAAATATTGTTTGCGCTATAAACACAAAGGGGACTTGGCAGATAGCAAAATTAAATCCTCAAACTAAACAGCTGAAAATTATTGCATCAGATTATTGCTTAATCGAAGCGGTTGCGGGCTTGTCAAATCAGGCAATATTTATTGCCAGTGCCTACAATCAATTTTCCGCGATTGTCAGTCTGGATATTGTCAAAGAGCAGTTTACACACTTAAAGCAGTGTTCAGATCTGCAAATTGATTCAGCTTATTTTTCCCAGCCGCGAAGTATTAGTTTTAAAGCCAGAGAGAATTCGCTTTGTCATGCTTTTTTTTATCCCCCATGCAATAAGGACTTTTTAGCTCAGGTTGGCGATAAACCGTTGCTTTTGGTTGTAAGTCATGGCGGGCCAACAGCTGCTGCTAATCCTGGACTGAATTTAAAAATTCAATACTGGACCAGCCGGGGCTTTGCTGTTGTTGATGTAAATTATACCGGCAGTACTGGATTTGGCCGAAAATATCGTCAAGAATTATATTCTCAATGGGGAATTGCTGACGTTAATGACTGCCTGAAAGCCTCGGAATTTCTCGTTGCGCAGGGGCTGGTTGATCCAAAAGCCTTAGCTATCCGAGGCAGTAGTGCGGGTGGTTTTACCACATTGGCCGCGCTTACATCTTCAAATACCTTTAAAACCGGGGCTAGCTATTACGGAGTGAGTGATTTAATTGCTTTGACCCAGGAAACGCATAAATTTGAAGCGCATTATTTGGATAAATTAATTGGCCCATATCCTCAGGCCCGGGAGCTATATAATCAGCGCTCGCCGATTAATCATATTGACCAGCTCAATTGTCCGGTAATTTTTTTTCAGGGCCTTGAAGATAAAATAGTTCCGCCTGATCAGGCAAAAAAAATGGTTGATGCCTTGGATAAAAAAGGTATTGGTGTGGCCTACATTACTTTTGAGCAAGAGGCACATGGTTTTCGCCAAGCAAAAAACATCAAGAAAGCTTTAGACTGGGAGCTTTATTTTTACAGCCGGGTTTTTGATTTTACGCTTAGCGATCACCTGAAACCGCTTGATTCCTGGCGGTTAAAAAATCTTTAAATATTAACAAAAAAAATCTTTATAAGAATTTTACTGGTTAAATTAAAGTGAAAAATAATGCTGTAATCTATTTCATTGTATGTAGTTATAGCGTTTAGGTTTTTGCCCCTAAAAAACTTGCGGCATATGAAATAATATGGTATACTTTAGCGCTTTTTGCTATTTTAACTTAGGAAATTTCTAAAATAATATTTAGAATTAAAGGGATAAAACAATGACTGATAAAAACCAGAGTAATCAGAATGAAAACGATTTTTTAGAAGCAAAGATGTATTATTACAATACAGATGCTTTAACAGCGCGGGATCAGATACTAAATTCCAAAGGCTCAAGTGGTTTTCAGCCAGGGGAACAAAAGCAGAATGTTTTAGAAATAAAAACTCCGCTGACTAAGAAATTAGCCGGGTTTGCCGCAAAAAATAAAACATCGCTGAACCGGAGGAAAGCGGATAAAAATCCTAGCCAGAAAAAAATATTAGAACGCTTAGCTGGTTTAGAAGATATGTATAAACAGCTGGTTAAAACACTGGATATCAGTAAAGTTAGCATTGAAATTGAATCAATCCAGAAAAATAATGAAAAATTTGAAGAGCAAATCAGCCAACTCGAGCAGGAACGTTTGACCTTACTCGAACAGATAACCAGTCTTGAAGCGCAAATTATATTTTCCACGGAACTTGAGGCTGAAAAAAATGAACTTAAACAGCAAGTTACTATCCTAAGTACGGAAAAACAGGATTTAGAAAATTTAATAAATCAGCTTAAAAAAGAAATGAATGATTTTTCCGAAACTATTTCTTCGCTGGAAAATAAAAAAAACATTATCTATTTATCTAAAGAACGTGAGGCGCTTGAAGCCAGAATCACTGTGGTTATGCAGGAAAAACGCGAATTATATCTGCATATTCAAAAGCTAACAGCGGAAAATCAGGAATTAATGAAGTCAATTAATGTTAAAGAAAAAAACACAAAGATTGATCCGCAAAAGCAGCGTTTATTGGAAAGAGTCGATGAATTAGAGCAAGAAAGACTGCATTTATTTAAAATTGTCGGAGAACTGGAAGAAGCGAAAAAAGCTTCTCCGGAATTAGTTGAAAAAAATGATCTGCTTCTGGTGGAAAACCAAGAATTAAAGAGTGAAAATTCAAATAGTAAAAAGCAAATAGCGGAATTTTTAAAAAATGCTAAAAATATGCAGACAGAAATTATCCAGCTTAAGGAAAAAAGAGCGTCCCGGCTTGAACTTGAGCAGGAAAAAGGCAGGTTGCAAAAAAGAATTAAAGATTTAGAAGAGCAATGCAGTAAACTCGCTAATACAATTAAGAATCTGAATATTCAAATATCTGAAAACCAGAAAGATAATCCAGATCTTGAGCAATTAAGAAAAGAAATTATACAACTTGAACAAAAAAAGATAGAATTAAAAGCTCAAACCAAAAATGATCAAGATAAAATACAGCAGCTGTCAGAAACTATTTCGGCTGAAAAAGGCAGTGAAAACACCTATGAAGCTAAAATTATCGATTTGAACAATGAGAATAAAAAGCTTTCTGAAAAAATTAAAACCATGCAGTTAACTCAGCCGATTAATTATGTGCTGGATTTGGAGAAATTAGCGGATTTAAAGAATTTTGTTTTGGAATCGATTCAGACCCGGCGCTGGAAAAGCACGGAATTTGTAAATGGCGCCTATGACGCAGTTGGTTTATTTTACCGGGCAATATTGCAGGAAGTACCAATTAAGACGAATAGATAAGAAAACTGCTTGAAAATAAAGAAGTTAAGCCTCAAGAATTAATTCGTGAGGCTTTTTGTTAAATGAAAAAAATTGACAACTTTAGCTCAAGAAGGTATTATGAAACAATAAACAGTTAGGAGTAATCGGGTTAAAGGAGGTCTTGCCGGGATGAAAAAAATAATTACTAAAATTTTGATCTTTGTTTCATTGTTCTGTTTGCCGAGTATTGTTTTTGCCCAGGATGGCTCTGATCAGGAGTTTAAGACACGCGCAGAATTGCAAAGAGTATTACTGGAAAATTTCGATGCTTATGAAAAAGAAGAAATAGCCCGGGTGTTGCCTACTGTTCACTCATTATCTCCAACATACGGTTCGATAAAAGATACGGCTAATAAAATTTTTCCGGTATATGATTTAAAGTATGAATTAATGAATTTTCGCTATTTATTAACTGATGGCGATTACGCTATAGCCCGAGTTTTACAGAAAACTTCAAAAGTCACTGGTCCAGCGTTTAGAAATAATTTAATTGATCTTATTGTCGTCTTTAAGCAGGAAAAAAACCAATGGAAACTTTGGTCTCAGATTATCCTGGAAATAGAATTTTTAAATTAAACACTTGCTTGATTAGGAGAATATATGTCACAAGAAAGACGTAGTTTCGCGAGATTATATGTAGGAGTTGAAGCAATTTATAGCCAAAAAGATTTTGAATCATCGGCCAAGACTGTGCTTGTCCAGGATATTAGTTTATCCGGAGTACGATTTATTTCGCATGAAATTTTACCGGAAAATACTGAATTGAAATTTGTCATGAATATCCCGGATTTAAAGAGTCCTTTATCGGCAAAAGGAAAAGTTGTCTGGCAAAAAAAGTTTTCCGAATCATTTTATGATACGGGTATTGATTTTATTAGCTTTGATACTGACGCCAAAGAAAATCTATCTTTGTATATTAACAAGTCTTTGGGACGGGTTAAAGAAAGCCGGGAATTTGTCCGCAGTAATCTTAGCACAATGATCGCGTATAAACTTTCGGATAATCCTGATAGTGAAGAAAAACGCTGCATAAGTGTGGATATCAGCTCTTCGGGACTAAAAGTTTTCGCCAAAGAAGTTCTGGCTGCGGAAACAAATCTGGAAATATCTTTTTCTTTACCTGAAGATCCGGAAGTGATTTATGCTAAGGGAAGAGTGATGTGGGCAAAAGCCGGTGATGAGAAATTCTCAGAAATAGGCATAGAGTTTATAGACATTGAAAATAAATATATTACTAAAATTAATCGCTATGTTAAGAGTACCCTGGGAATTGAGTGGTAATCAACACATCCGATGCTGCTTAACCAGAGGAAACAGTTTATGACTAATGCCTATGAGCATGTGTATCTCTCCGGAAACAATTCTCGATTTCATAAGCAATCGCTTGGGGAAATGATCGGAAATTTCTCTAAAATTTAATTGACTGTAAGCCAAAATAAAGGTAATATTAAGTCATAAAATGTTGCTAAACCTGACAATAAGGGATTGTCATTATGAAAGAAACTGCCAAAAAAACACAAACAACTTGCCTCAAAGGAAGTCGTTTTTTTATTTAATGGATTAATATTTAAATACAGGAGGTGGAAATGTCAAAATGCGAATATTTTAAATGCAGTTTTCTGGAAATAAACGAACATTTAGACAGAATCTTATGCGCGGGGATAATAACGATATACTGTAAAGGTCCTGAAATGGATAATTGTGAGCGCAGAAAATATCAGAAAAAATATGAAAAACTGCCAGCAGATAATCTGCGGCCAGATGGAAAGTCATTCTTTTTGTATTAAATGCAGCAAAACGCTAATCAGGTTTTTAAATAAGTATAGCTAAAAATATAGCTTTAGAGCAAAAGCAATCCTTTAAAAAGAATTGCTTTTTTTAACTAATAAAGATATTAAATAATTTTAAGATGTTTAAATTGACATAACTCGTTGAGAGTATTAGAATATACATATAAATTCAGCTTTTAGCGATAATCTTTGTAATGTTTAGGGTGCTTATTATGAAAGTCATAAAAAAAATCCTGCCTATTGGCATGGCCATACTGAGTTTTGTTTGTTTTTCAGGATGTGAAAATAAAAAAAATAATACTGATGTTTATCAGTTGATGCAGTCAGATGATGGGCGGCTCTATCGCTTGAATAAAGAAACTGGTCAGATTGTTGTTCTAGAGGGAAATAAAATTATTCCCATGGAAGTCGAACGCCGCAAAAAACCTAGCACTGAACAACCGGCACAAACAAACGCATTAGTTGAAAATAAGCAAAATCCAGTACAGCCGGGCCAAGAAATACCGGATAAAAATATTTTGGTGGTAACGCCTAGCCGTCAGCTAAAACAATGGCAAGATGAGCCGCTTAGCGGGAAAAATCTTAAGATTTCCTTTCAATCCAACTGGGAGAATAATCGATTATTTTATATTGTAGAAGCGCAGCCTTATTCGTCATTAAAGAAAATGCTGGATAAAAAAGAACAAGACATCTACTACCAGCGCAAATGGCATGGGTTCATTATAAAATTACTTGATAATAATAATGAAACCGTAAAAGTTATTCCTGTTAAATTGGCTGATATGGCCAAAACTGCTGATGAAAAAGGGAATTTTTCCAGCCTTAAAACCGAAACAGAAATTGATTTATTGGAGGATGAATATATTCGGATAACCGGTTATAAAGTTGTCTGGAAATTGGATAATATTTTAATCCCGGAGTATAAATTTAAAAATAAAGTCGAAGATCTGATCGGGACTTATAGCTGGTATGGAGAAGTTGATCCTCGCGTGGATGGCAATGCTCCTTATGGAGCGAAATACTGGTGGATGACATTTCCGGATAAGAAGAAGATATATTTCTCTACTGAGGAGGAACTGCTTAAAAGTTATAAGGAAACTGTAGAAAAAATCCTTGAAGTAAATCAGTAAACAATACAGATAGAAATAAGTGGCTAAAGTGGCTATGCTTGTTAAATGCCCAAAATGCTCTAAATACTATGGTGAAAAAGCGTTTATCCCGGGAAAAAATTTTTACTGTTCCTGCGGGCAAAAGGTGTTATTTGAACCAGAACAGATATTTTCTCATTTAGCGAAAATCTGTAAAGATTATGAATTGAAAGTCGAAGAAGAAAAGATCAATCAGATTCGCAACCTGGCGGATAAAATAGTTTCGCTTATATTTGACAATACCTCTACCAAACTTGATATTGATATTCAAAAACAAAAACTCAAGGCTTTAATTGATCAGCTTTCCCCTGATAAAATGGATGAATACGCGCTGATTTATGAGCCGAGATTTAATCGGCTTTGGGAGCAGTTTAGAAAAAGTCCGGAAACCTAAATTAAAAAAATACTAGATTAGGAAAAGTAATGAAAAAATGTCCTTTTTGTGCTGAAGAAATTCTGGAAGACGCGATCAAGTGTAAACACTGCGGCGAATTTATTAAGAAAATGAAGAAATGGTATTATCAGCCCTTTGGCATGATTTTTATGTTTATCGCGATTGGTCCGTTTGCTTTGCCTTTGGTCTGGCTTAATCCAGATTTAAAAAAAGAAACAAAAATTATAATTACCGCGATTGTCGCGATAGTGTCTTATTTGGTGGGAATAGTTGTTTCTAATTCAGTTAAAAATCTCATGGAATATTATAATTTCATGTTTAGTCTTTAACCAAACACTTAAAAACTTATTAGGTTTTAACTGAAATTTAAGGGGGTAAATATGAGTATGGGATTAATTGTTTTAGCTGTTATCGGTTTTTTTATTATAATGCTTTATAATAGCCTGATTGGTAAAAAAAATCAGGTAGAAAATGTTTTTGGCAGTATTGATACCTTACTTAAAAAACGCTATGATCTTATTCCGAATCTTGTTTCAACAGTCCAGACCTATATGCAGCATGAAAGAGGAACATTAACCGAAATTACGGCAATGCGGGCAAAAGCAGTGTCAGGAAATTTAAGCGATGACGAAAAAGTTGATCTGGATAATAAAGTCAGCAAAATGATGGGCGGGATAATGGTAGCGGTGGAAAATTACCCTGATCTGAAAGCGAATCAGAACTTTATTCAATTACAGAGAACGCTTAATGAAGTTGAGGAACAAATTTCCGCGGCTCGGCGCGCTTATAATGCCTCGGTAACTGATTATAATAATGCGGTGGAAATGCTGCCGACAAGTTTTATGGCTTCGATGATGACCTATAAACGCAAGCAGGTATTTGAAACCGCGGAAAAAGAACGTCAAAATATTGATGTAAAAAGCTTGTTTAATAAATAAAAACAGCTAGTTCAATCCTGATTAACGGAGAAAATTAATGCGCTCGCTTGATGAGCTTAAGAATTTTTATGACACCATATTATATCCGGAACTGAATGTTCTGGAAGCCCATCGGATAAAAGCCAGAAATAAAATTTTAATCGCGGCGGCAATTATTCTTCCGGTTGCATTGTTTGTGCTTATGTATATCGCAAAAAACGCCAGCGGAAACAGTCTATTCTTTGTGGGAATGATTGTTTTTTTTGTCCTAGGCGGGATCTATCATTTTGCGACTAAAGAATATGTCCAAAATTTTAAAACCGGAATTATCGAAAAGCTGGTTAAATTTATTGATCAAAATCTTGAATACTCCAGAAATAATCATATTAGTCAAACAGCATTTATGAACAGTAAAATATTTAATCATAACCCTGATCGGTTTAATGGTGATGATTATGTAAAGGGAAAAATCGGACAAACTAATCTTGAGTTCTCCGAACTGCATGCCAAATATATTACCCGGGACAGCAAAGGCCGCACGCAGGAGCACACAATATTTAAAGGATTATTTTTTATTGCTGATTTTAATAAAAAATTTAATGGCAAGACAATAATTCTCCCTGATACCGCGGAAAGAATCTTTGGCCAATTGGGTACAATGCTTCAGTCGATGAATAAATTTAGAGGCCAGCTGATTAGGCTGGAAGATCCAGAATTTGAAAGAATGTTCGCGGTTTATGGTGATGATCAGATTGAAGCAAGATATATACTGTCTACCAGCTTGATGAAGCGAATAACTGACTTTAAAAGAAGAACGAGCAGAACAATTTATTTGTCTTTTGTAGGTTCAAAAATTTATATTGCAGTATCCTGCCTGAAAGATTTATTTGAACCCCGAGTATTTCGCACAATGCTTGATTTTACGCCGATAAAAGAATATTTTGAAGATCTTCAAATGGCTGTGAGCATTGTTGAAGAGTTAAATCTAAATACCCGAATTTGGACCAAAGAATAAACTTGTAAACCATTTTGATTTGGGTAATTGTTTTAATTAAGCTGCTTTTTTTGTGGTTCTTTTTCTCGTTATTTATTGACAACTAAGTCTTCTGTCTAAGCTCTAATTCTAGTGTTTAAAATCGCAAATTTACTTAAAAATTTATTTTAGTCCAACCCTTGCGAAAACCTAAAAGTTGTGGTAGAATTTTACATCTTTGGTGGACTTTTTAAATCATTTTTAATAACTGTTGCGGTAAGCAGTTAATAAAGGCTTTTAAGATAAGGAAGGTGTGTTTATGTCTCAGCGTTTTAGACCCACGACGTGCAATAAAATAATTTGTGTAATCATTACCCAGTCATTTTTATTAACTAATTTCTGTTTTG
Organism: Candidatus Omnitrophota bacterium; assembly: GCA_018817585.1. Lineage (GTDB taxonomy): Bacteria > Omnitrophota > Gorgyraeia > B26-G9 > B26-G9 > JAHITE01. The sequence continues at coordinate 6,073 of JAHITE010000043.1, read as the reverse complement.
CACTAGGAATAACCGCTAGTAAAGCCCAGGATAGTTCTACCCTGGCACCGTCTTTGCAGCAGGTTAATCCTGCTGATTTTGGAAGAATTATTTCAGGAATAACTAAATCTAATGCTGTTTCTCTTTTAAGAAATCCGGAAAATAATCAGCAAATGCCGCAGGTTAAATACAGTGTTTTGGATATTGCCAGAGAAAACTACCGCTTTGTATCTATTTCCATGGGCGGCAATAAAGTGGCAATATCCTTAAATAACGGAAACAATGATATTATTGATTACCTGGAAGTAAAATGGAATGATGTCTTTGAAGGCGGAGCTAAAAACGCGGATGCAGATGCGATTATGAATCTGGTTGCGGAAACAATTAATACTTTGCTGAAGAAAAATCAAGTTTCTCCAGAAGCTATTAATAAAGTAAGCTCCAATCTCTGCGGCCCGGTAGACAAAGTAAAGGGTATTTTTGGCTCAGAATTTCCAGTGCCTAATTTGCCGATTGGCGATAAATATCCGTTCAGAGCAAAACTACAGGAAAAAATTTCCGTATATGGCATATCAGCGTATGTGGAAATGGTTAATGATGCCGAAGGCGCTTTAAAAGGAGAAACCTATTCTCCCAAAGGAACCTTAAATGATTATCCTGACGGAGGGGTAACAATTATTGGTGGGGGAATAAATTCAGCTATAAAGAAAAATAATCAATTTTATGCTGGAGAAAAGGGCGAGTTTAAAGAGTTTGGCCATAATCTGGTGCGGAAAAAAGGCGCTGACAATGCATATCATTATCAATGGGTAGGATCCAGTTCATTGGGCAATCATCCTATCGAAGCAGGCAATACTCCTGATGAAATAATCAGAAAATCAGGAGATAAGGGAAAAGCTTATTTGGCAAATCCAAACCAGTTTGTTCTGGATAATCCGGATTATCCAATGCTTAATTGGGCGGATGGGGACAGAGATTTTGAAGACCGGACTTCCGGACCAAGCATAAATAATAGATTAGCGGAAGCAAGATTAAATGGCTATAATGTGGAAAATCTTACGGAAAAAGCCGCTCAGGGCGACGAAAAAGCAATTGCCTGGATAAAAGCCATAGGCAGGGAAGTGGGAGAAGCGCATGCCGCTTTGTTTGCTGCTTATCCTGATCAGGAATTCATCAAACACTGGGCCTTAATTTCCGGAGTTAACGAGAATTTAGGCAAAGGCGTATATGAACAGGGTAAAACAGTGGATATCTATATTGACAGTATAAGGCAAAGTCTGACTAATGGGTTGGTATCTTTTGGTATGGATAAGTCAAAAGCAAAAGATATTGCCGCTGGCATGGTTCGCTCAAACATGACTTATGACCGGGAATTAATCTCATATAAGCCGACAGACGCGGATATTATGCATACGGCTTTAAGCAAATCTTCAGCAGAAGCTGTTCATCAGAAAAGCGCGGAATCCAAAGCAGCAATTGCCTTGGTTAATAGTGCGATTTAATTTCTTAAAGCCTATTAAGATATAAATAAAAAGCTCCTTAGTTATTTGCAAAACTAAGGAGCTTTTTATTTAGCAATAGATCGGTAGCTTTATTTCGCGCATAAAAATGGATAAGTTAAGTGTTTTTATAGTTTGAATGGCTTTTAAAAAAGAGTTTTTTGTGCTATAATTAACATTAAGAGATAAGTAACACAGAAAGGTATCTATGGAAGGTTTTATTGAAGAAGATAATACTGAAAATATTGATGCCCAAAAAAAGAAAATTCTGATTGTTGATGATGAAAGAATGTTTGCTTTTCTTTTGGCGCGGCTTCTGCGGAGCAGAGGTTATGGAGCTTTTTTTGTTTATTCCGCGGAAAAGGCTTTAGAGCGGATAAACAGCGAAAAATATGATTTAGTTATTACTGATATTCGCATGGATGGTCTTTCTGGTTTTGATATGATTAAATTAGTAATTGAACAGCAGGGTTCTAATAGTCCGCGATTTTTGGTGGGCACTGGTACCCAGTTTACCTTAAATGAAAATGAAATGAAAAATTTTAATATTTATAAGATTCTGGAAAAGCCGTTTCCCCGGCCATCGCGTTTATTTAAGGAAATTGAAGAAGCGATTAATGCCGAGTAATTTTAAATCGGTTTTTAAAAACACTAAAAGTTATTTATAGTATTTACAATAAGTACTATTGAACTTTCCGCGGCTTTTATTTAAGCCATCTTTATTAATTAAAACCAATCTGGAATATTTTCCTAAAATTCATATAGGACAAGTTAAATGCCATTGGAATTTTTAAAGCTTCAAAGCCGCTTTAAGATGTTTAACAAAGCCTGCCAATTGCCATATCAGCTAATCAGTAAGATTCCTAAGCCGCGACTCCCGAATGTGTGGTTTTAAAAAAATAAACACCGCGTTGATTTAAAAAGACCCACACGTATAAAATTTTAAACACCGCACAAGCCTGGGGATAACTTCTGGATAACTCACCTAAACATCAAAACCCTAAAAATAGACATATCTGGGAGGCAATCCCTAGAAATCATTCACTTCCTATAATATATCTTATGTTAACTTGTATAGATAACGAGGCATCCCTCAACAGCAATATCTTGGGGTTTTTAGGCTTTGTTCAGGAAAATTGAATTTGCTTGTAAAATTGCCTGCTGTGTAGACTGCAATGTTTTTGGTTTAATTCTGGATTAATTTTGGCTGGGATAATCCGCAGGCATTGGCTGATAAATCAGCTTTCCGCCATTGTTTTCCTGGATAATAATTCCCTTTTGATCAATCCAAAAAGAGTTAATTCCTGATTGGCCATATTCAGCAGGTATGGCATTTAATCCGTATTCCTGGCTTTGGCCGGGCCTTGCTGCGGAATTATTAATTTGAACGTAATAATAGCCATTATCCGCGGTTTTAGGGCTATTAGCGCTGTTTAACACCCCAAGATCCGGGTCAATTATTGTGTACTTGTTTTCGCCTTCAATAATCAGATTATCCGGGCTATCGCAATAATAGCCATAATACTTAAAATACTGATCCTGAGCTTGGGCATATTTGTTTAGGATATTAATCGCGGTTTTTTCATTTTCCGCGATTAATTGCTGGTTATTGCTATTTTCCATCTTGGCTTTAAACAGATAATAACCCACAGCCAGTTTTTGCAGTATGGGATTAGTTTGAGTTTTTATTGAGCTTGGCATGGCCATTTTTTCTGGTTTAGCTAATTGTCCTGAGCTGCTTGGACGGCTTGATTTATAAGTCTGATTGGAAATTGATTGATGTTTACCTATAGCGATTTTTTTATAAGTCGTTAAGCCTAAATCCAGCATCTTCCAGGCAGTCACGCAAATCAGAATCAAAGCAATTATCGAGAAAATTGAAAACAGCGACATTCGGGCATGTTTATTGCAGATATTCAAAAGATTTCTCCTTAAATTTTAATAATTAGGAAATTTAGAACCATAATGGCTTTCTAAACCGTATATTCACAAATAACCGCCTGACCAATAATTTTATTTGCTATTTAATAATCTTTTCCACATACCACTCAACATTTTTATAACTAGAAGTGGGTTCTCCTACTATATTCCCATCTCTATCATAAACGCGCACATGCGGCACTGATTCGATCTTAAATTGCTTAATAACTGGAGTTTTCCAATTAACAATATTGACTTTCCGCAGATACACATCCTTATATTTACAAACAAATTTCTCTAGCTTTGGACTAATTTTTTTACAAGGACCACACCAATCAGCATAAAAGTCTATTATTGTTACTTTTCCCGGAACTAATAGGGAATCAAGCTTAACACTTTTTCCTTTTTCATTAATAGTTCTTATTTTCTTATATTTTTTAACTTTCTTTTTTAAAGGCTCATATGTAGACGTTGTTTTTTTTATAACAGGAATATTTAGTTCTATCTTGGTAGATTTTTGTTCTACAATAATTGCAGCAGGCTCTTTAACTTTATTCTCCAATGACTCAACCACTTTATCATCTTTAAGAATTATTCTAAATGATGAATATTGTAATATTGTAGTATTGTCGCTAACAGCTCTACCTAATGGCTCACCCATCAGCTCCATGACTTCTTCTTCAGATATACCAATATCAACACAATTATCGGCATAGCATACTCCACAAGAAAACAATAAAGCCAAAATCAATACAATCACATAACTAATAAAATATTTCATAATAAACAATCACCTAACAAACTGTCCGGAAGGGAAAAAGTTCCATAACCATCCTTGATCTGGTCAGCTGCGGCATTATTAACCGTTAAACTCGTCATTAGAAAAAAACCTACCATTATATAATTCTTCATATTTTCTCCTTTAGCACAATGATTGTCAGCACTTAGTATATTTCCAATATTTCCAAACCCGCATTGGAAAATCTCACTCCTTAGCAAAATCACTAATTTTTTCATTAAATAAAATGCAATGGCACATATCATACAAAAACAATATGCGGATCACCGACATATTCACTACCTTTAGGTAAAGCCTCGCCCATAACATTTTTCCGATTCATATAATCTCTGATAAAATCATCTTCGTCTAAAATCTCAGGGGGATAATATTGAACAACAAATCTTCGCGACATATCATGATACATTAAAGGTGCCGTTAAAAATGCTCTATAGCCGCATTTTGGGCATTGACAAACATTAACTTTCCCCGCAAATAATTCCTCTTTTAGTCCCGGATCCAAGTCCACATTTATCGATTGCCAAATTCTTACTTCCTGAGCACTGCCGCATTCCGGGCAATTAACCGAAACTTTATTTTGTAAAGACATTATATTCTCCTTTGAATAATTCTTTAAGCTGGCCAGTATATTTTTACTAAAGGAATAAGTGTTCTTGTGCCGTTTTCAAACCCGCATTGGATTGTGGCTTTTTGAGTAACTTTAAATCTTTAAGCTATGTCCCCAAGTTTCGCACTTGTAGTCAAGTAGAGACCCTCTAATTTGCCCTCTAATTCTCTAATTTATGCTTTTCAATCTGTGTTCTCTGTGGTAAAACTACTATTAAAGAACGAAACGCATTATACCGTCTTTTAATAATTTCACATTAAAGATAATTTTCCAATGCGGGTTTGAAAACGGTACATTTGTATTATGATACTCGTATTATATATTTTGTTCTAATCTATGGCAACCAAAACAAAAACTTCATACTCTCCCCTTTTAAACGTTTCAATCCACGCGCCCGCATGGGGCGCGACTCCAGTCAATACCGCGGTACAGTTCAGGTATCCCGTTTCAATCCACGCGCTCGCATGGGGCGCGACGATACACGCTTTAACGATCTATTTTTATTAATAAGTTTCAATCCACGCGCCCGCATGGGGCGCGACCTTGTGGGTTTGCCTTTGTCCGGCCGGAGTGCTCGTTTCAATCCACGCGCCCGCATGGGGCGCGACTTTATTAAAGATTAAGTATATCGCTCAATACCAGTTTCAATCCACGCGCCCGCATGGGGCGCGACCACACTATTTTAACTTGGGTAGAAAAAGGAGATAGTTTCAATCCACGCGCCCGCATGGGGCGCGACCGTTGACCGGGGATTATGTGTTCAATGGAACGCATGTTTCAATCCACGCGCCCGCATGGGGCGCGACTAAAAAAGTTAAAGAATATTTGGCGAAAATCGGGTTTCAATCCACGCGCCCGCATGGGGCGCGACACACCACATTAAGATATTAATTGTAGCCCAAGCTGTTTCAATCCACGCGCCCGCATGGGGCGCGACATATCACTGTTGAGGACTTCTTCTGCTGCTGCTAGTTTCAATCCACGCGCCCGCATGGGGCGCGACTCACTAAAAATGATCTTGATATTCAATTAGAGAGTTTCAATCCACGCGCCCGCATGGGGCGCGACGTACTCTAGTCCGGTCTGCCAGCGGGGGAGTTTGTTTCAATCCACGCGCCCGCATGGGGCGCGACTTCAAAGGTTGAAGTTTTAGATCCAAATAAACTTGTTTCAATCCACGCGCCCGCATGGGGCGCGACTCTCACAGCGATATACTGCTGACCTGTTCCCACGTTTCAATCCACGCGCCCGCATGGGGCGCGACACAAT
>JAHITE010000042.1 GCA_018817585.1 Candidatus Omnitrophota bacterium | reverse complement strand
TATCTCAGCCCGGTTAGAGAGAACGGCTCATACCCGTTATGTCGGTGGTTCAACTCCACCCGCCGTCACCAAAATTAACCACCATTTAAATGGTGGTTTTTTAGTTAAACTTGTTTTGTCCTAGTATTCACTTGCGAAAACTTGACTTTTTATCAGCGTATAGATATTATTTAAACATAAAGTACGAAATATATTTTTCAGGAGATAACGTGAATTTAAGTGAGATTCATAAATTAAGCAACAAGGAAATTGTGCAAAGCATGGCGAGAATGATCGATTCTCCGATGGAAAAAGCTATGCGTGCTGAGCTGGATGTGCGGTTTATGGGATCTGTAACGGATTTAAGTCAAAATATTTACAGCCTAAGGCTTAGTCTGGATAATATTGTTAAATCAAATAAATCAACCAAAATATTGCTGATATTGATCAGCTTATTTTTGCTTCTGATAATCGGGATTTCAATTTATTATATTTTTAAATTAAAGTTGATCTAATGCCAATAAATATAGAGGCTTAAGTTAAAAGCTTTTTTTTGGATAAAACAGAATGTAAATTTAATAGTTTTTTGTTTGACTTTTACCTCAAAAATCATTAAACTTAAAATGACGGGTAAAATAAAGGGGTTTATTATGAAAAATTCAGGAAGTAAAAAGAACTCGAAAAAAGATATTTGGGAAGAAGATATCTTTGATTCATATCTTGAAGAAATGGATTATCTGGTTAATAAATACCCGGAGGATTTAAACAAAGAAGAGCTTGATGAACAAAAACTGCATCAATTAATCAAGGATCTTGATGATAATTGGATGGCTTTTAGAAAAAAATGGCAAACTAAACTTGATTTGGCGGATAAGGTTTTCGGTACTGCCAAAGTGGAAAAGAATAAGCCGGGGATGCGGCATATAGTTATAAAAAGTAATTTTTCCGATAAAGATATTTTAGATTTGACTGTTAAGCACCCAAAGGATTGAAATTAGTTGATTTTCTGATTTTTAATGAGTAATTTTCTTCTGATTTATTGTCTAAAATTTATTCTTAAAAATTTTATAATAATCCCCTTGATTTTTTCTTCAGTTATAGTAAAATAAAAACTTCAATTTGTATTATGTTAAGACTCAATTACTACCAAGAGGAGGAGTTAAATGAGTGATAAGTTGTTGGTAATTTTAACGTTCTTAGGATCATCCGCGGCCTTGGTTTTTGCCGGCTTTCTCACTGCTTTTATAATGAAGCAGAACGAAGGTAATGACACGATGAAGGAAATAGCGAATGCTGTTAAAGAAGGCGCGGCAGCATATCTTAAAAGACAATATATGGTTGTTGGTGTATTCTTTGCGATAGTTGTTGTATTGCTCAGTTACTTGGTGTCCAAAGGATATCTCGCGATTTTTGTTCCTTTTGCTTTTTTAAGCGGTGGTTTTTTCTCAGGATTATCCGGGTTTATCGGGATGATGATCGCGACTCGGGCCAGTTCACGGACTGCTCAGGCGGCAAGTGAAAGTCTTAACAGCGGATTACGGGTGGCTTTTTCCAGCGGAGCGGTAATGGGCTTGGTTGTGGTTGGCTTAGGGCTGCTTGATTTAAGCATCTGGTATACGATTCTTAATTCATATTATTCTTCTCATGCCTTGCCGCATGGTTTGGATAAGATCGGGGCAATTACTTCCACAATGCTTACATTTGGTATGGGCGCAAGTTCAATGGCTTTATTTGCTCGAGTTGGCGGCGGAATTTTCACCAAAGGCGCTGATGTTGGAGCTGATCTGGTGGGTAAAATTGAAGCTGGTATTCCGGAAGATGATCCGCGTAACCCTGCGGTTATTGCTGATAACGTAGGAGACAATGTGGGTGACGTGGCTGGTATGGGCGCTGATCTTTATGAATCTTATGTTGGATCAATTGTCGCGACAATGGCCCTGGCCTCAGCGGCAGGCTTAGGAATTAGAGGAATTACCGTTCCTTTGGTTTTGGCAACCTTGGGTGTATTAGCTTCGATTGTCGGTACTTTTTTTGTACGCAGCGGTGAAGAAGCTAAACAGGAAGTATTATTAAAAGCATTGCGCCGGGGAGTGCTGGTTGCGGCCGCGATTGTTTTTGTCGGTGCTTATTTTATAGTCCAAAAAACGCTGGGTGAACATATGGGAATCTATTGGTCAATTGTTTCCGGACTGATAGCGGGAATTATAATTGGCTTTTCTACAGAATACTATACATCCCATCAATATAATCCAACAAAAAGTATTGCGAATAGTTCGGCTACTGGTCCGGCAACAGTTATTATTTCCGGCATGGCAGTAGGCATGTTTTCAACCGCGATTCCGGTTATAGTTGTTGGCGGCGCGATATTAGCAAGTTTTTATTTTGCCGGCGGAGCTGCTGATTATAATATGGGTTTGTATGGAATCGGTATTGCCGCGGTTGGTATGTTGAGTACACTTGGGATTACTTTGGCCACTGACGCTTATGGTCCGGTTGCTGATAATGCCGGAGGAAACGCGGAGATGGCAGGATTAGATCCAGAAGTGCGCAAACGTACTGATGCTCTGGATGCTCTGGGTAATACCACTGCTGCTACGGGTAAAGGTTTTGCCATTGGTTCAGCAGCTTTAACAGCGCTTGCTTTGATTGCCGCGTATAGAGAAGAATTGCATATTTTTGGTAAAGATCTTGAACTTAGTTTAATGAATCCCAGAGTAATGGTTGGTCTATTTATTGGCGGAATGATGCCGTTTTTGTTTTCGGCATTAACCATGAAAGCAGTTGGTAAAGTTGCTGAGAAAATTGTGTTTGAAGTCAGAAGACAGTTTAAAGAAATAAAAGGACTGATGGAAGGAAAAGCCAAAGCTGATTATGCTTCATGCGTAAATATCGCGACAATCGGCGCTCAGAAAGAAATGATTGTTCCTTCGCTATTAGCAATAATTACTCCAGTGGCTGTTGGCCTGTTAATGGGAGTTGAAGCCGTAGTTGGTTTACTGGTTGGCGGTACTGTTTGCGGGTTTGTGCTTGCGGTAATGATGGCTAATTCCGGTGGTGCTTGGGACAATGCTAAGAAATACATTGAAGAAGGTAATCTCGGCGGTAAAGGCAGCAATGCGCATAAAGCCGCGGTTGTTGGTGATACAGTAGGTGATCCGTTTAAAGATACATCCGGACCTTCGATCAATATCCTGATTAAACTTATGTCCATGGTTTCTATTGTATTTGCCTCATTTGTTGTCGCGAACAGCTTATTTAAATAAAAATAAAGATAATTATCGATAAGGAGCAGCAGGAAAGTATAAGTATTTACTTGCTGTTCCTTATTTTTTTTTATATTCTATTCCTATGGTTATTGAAAAAATTAAATCCACAATTGCAATTAATAAGCTTTTCAAGCAAAAAGAAAAAGTATTGGTTTGTGTTTCCGGAGGTTCGGACTCAGTATTTTTGCTCGATGTTTTAAGGCAGCTCAACCAGACCTATGGTTTACAAATCGCGGTGGCGCATCTTAACCATTGCTTAAGAGGCGATGAATCTGATGCCGATGAGGCATTTGTTACCAGGATTGCCGCAGCTTGGGGAATGCCTTTTTTTAAAACAAGAGTTGATGTGGCTAAACTTGCTAAGCAAAATAAAATGTCAGTGGAGCAGGCAGCGAGATTTGCCCGCTATAATTTCTTTTCCAATGTTTGTCAAGCGCAAAACATGAAAAAAGTTATCTTAGCGCATACAAAAGATGATCAGGTTGAGACAATTTTAATGCGTATCCTCCGCGGTACAGGGGTTAAAGGCCTGGGCGGAATGAAGCTGCTCAACGCATCGGAAAATATGCTGCTAGTCCGGCCATTACTTAGCATTGAAAAGTCGCAGATCCTCAGCTATCTTAAAAAAAATAAAATAAAATTCAGGACTGACTCAAGTAATCTTGAGAAAAATTACTTTAGAAACAAAGTCAGGTTAGATGTGCTGCCTTTGCTTGAGCAAGTAAGTCCGGCTTTAAAAGAAAATATTCTCAGATTGGCGGATAATGCTCAAAAAACCGAAAGTTTTATTCAAACAAAATTGGACTTGGTTTATCCGCGGATTATCTATTCTGAAAAAAACAATGAGATTAGTATTTTTCGACAGAAGTTCGTTATGCTGATGCCGATAATCCGTTCGGAGATTATTCGGAAAATTATATTTAATTTAAGCGGAGACATAACCGGAATTGATTATAAGCATATAAGCATTATTGATAATTTTGTTAAAGAAAATGTTTTAAGCGGTCAGATCTTGGATTTGCCGAAATCTATTCAGGTGGCTAAGACCAGACAGTATCTGAAATTTTTGATTAAAAAAAAAGCGCTGGTTAATGCTTTAGAAAATAAAAAGTTTTTTTTAGAGTTGGGCAAAGAGCTTAAGATTAAAAGTCTGGGATATTTGTTTAAAGCAGTAAAAGTCAAAGGCAGGATTAGGCTTAAGCAAAAACCTCTGAGTACTGAATACCTGGATTTTGACGCAATAAAATTTCCCTTGATTGTCCGAGTCTGGATTGCCGGAGATCGGTTTAAGCCTTTGGGCAGTACAGGCTCGCGGAAAATTAAGAAATTTTTAATTGATCAGAAAATTGACCTAGAGCTAAAGCAGCGTATTCCCCTGATCTTATCAGATAATAAAATAATTCTGGTGGCAAATATGCGGATTTCTGATGATTTTAAAGTCACAGCGCGGACAAAAAATATTCTGAAAATAGTAATTAAAAGAATTAAATAAATAGTAAACAATAAGATTTAATATAAAAGATTACTTTTTTCTTTTGCCGTAATGATTAATCCGGGGTGGAGCATCTCTGTTTTCTTCGGAGATTTTTACTTGCTTATAATGCTGTTTATCTTTTCTGACATAACTGATCAGACATTTCACAAATTTTTTATTCACTCTGCCTTTTCTCGATTCAGCCAGCAGCAGATCCAGGGCTGCTCTTACCGTAAACGGTTCATTGCGGTATGGACGATGACTGGTCAGGGCATCAAAAACATCGCAAGGGATTATTGTCTGAATGTAATTATCTAATTGTTTTATTCCCCGGGGATAGCCGCTTCCGTCCAAACGTTCATGATGCGCAAAACCAGCTAAGGCAATAAAAGATTTTGGGTTATTCAGATAATGCGATATTAACAGGTATTCAATTATCGGATGTTCCTGAATGACTTTAAACTCAGCATCAGTTAAAGGTGAGTTTTTTTCTAGAATACTTAGCGGCAAGCGTGATTTTCCTAGATCATGGACTAATCCGATGCTGGCAATTCTTAAAGGATCAAAGCGATCATCATTCATATCAATGCAGATCTTAATCGAGAGAGCAGCCACAACCAGGATATGGCTATACGTATTGGGCATAAGTGTTTTTATATTATTTAGCTCGGAAAGAATTGCGGCATTGAGCACTGTTTGTTTTATAATTTTCACGAGTTGCCGCGCGTCATTTTCCTGGGAAAAAATTATTTTATATATGCCGCGGTTAATTGCGTGAATAATATCATCAGCAATCGGCGAGTCAGAGAGATTGACTTTACTTGAGTCAAAATTTCTGTCTTTAACAATCTGTTTGATTGTTTCTCGGGTTATTAGTTGATTGGTTTTAAATAAGATGTTCCCGTTTATATCTCTTAGGATTGGAGTGAATTCTCTGTGAATCATGTCTTTATATCGCCTTTTATAAAGAATTAAATAAATAGTTAAAAAAAATACATATATAATAATATGAATAAATTACGGTTTTTCTCTCTTCTTAAATTTTACCATAATATCGTGTATTTTGCAAACAAATCAAAGGCAAATAGATGGCTTTTAACTGAAAAACTATCAGCTGTATTGCTGTCTTAAAATGCGGCTTATTTTTAGATGATTTCTGACGGGCATGGCCTTTGTTTTTCGTCCCATTTCCCTTGACACAATAGCCTAATAGTTATATAATCAAAAAAATAGTAGGGGGATGGTTTAAAATGTGGCAACTTATTGATTAGGAATATGTTAACATTTATAAATCCTACTGTTTTAAGCGCATTTCTTTTTTTAATTTCAATCCGGATTTTAGTTGAATATAATTATGCTGTTTTAAGTAAATGAGGGTATAAACATGAGTGATGATATATTGGATTTGCGGATCAAAAAAATTGAGGATTTAAAGGCGCAGGGCGTGTGTCTGTATGGCGGAAGTTTCCCCAGGAAGCATAGCGCTTTATGGATAAAAGAAAATTTCGCGGAAAATGCTGAAGTTTGTTCCGCGGGCAGAATCATGGCTTTGCGTGAACACGGAAAAAGCATATTTGGCGACATTAAGGATATTACCGGCAGAGTTCAATTTTATATTAAAAAAGATAATGTCGGCGACGAAGTTTTTTCGATTTTAAAGAAACTGGATATTGGCGATATTATTGGGATTGAAGGCGAGCTTTTTCTAACGCGCACTCAGGAACCGACGATAAAAGTAAAAAAAGTAGAACTTTTGGCCAAGGCAATGCGGCCGCTTCCCGAAAAATGGCATGGTTTAAAAGATGTCGAGGTTCGCTATCGCAAGCGTTATTTAGATCTAATTTCCAATGAAAATGTTAAAGATGTGTTTATCAAGAGAAGCCGAATTATCAAAGAAATCAGAAGATATCTGGATGATCAGGATTATCTGGAAGTGGAAACTCCAATGATGCATTCTTTGGCTGGGGGGGCTGCCGGCAAACCATTTAAAACTCATTTGGATGCTTTGAACATGGATTTGTCTTTGCGCATCGCTCCGGAACTGTATCTTAAAAAATTATTGGTCGGAGATCTTGAACGGGTTTATGAAATAAACCGCAGTTTTAGAAATGAAGGGCTTTCTACCCGGCATAATCCGGAATTCACGATGCTGGAAGTTTATACTGCTTATGCTGATTATAAAAAAATGATGGATCTGGTCAAAGGAATTATCATGCACATTGCGGATAATGTTCTGGGTATAAAACAGCTGGCTTTTGGCGATCAGACAATTGATCTGACTAATTGGGAAGAAGTTTCTTTTGCTGAATTAATGCGCGATAATTTTGAGATTAATCCGGATGATTCTGAAACTGAGTGGCTGTCCAAGCTAAAGAAGAAGAATGTAAAAGTTGAGCTAAAAGAAGGTAAAATCAGCCGGACTTTTATTCTGAATCTGATCAGTGATTTGATTGAGGAGAAATTACAAACAAATCACCCGGTGTTTATCACAGATATTTATACTGAGCTTTGTCCCTTAGCCAAAAAGAAAAAAGATGATCCTTTGCTTAGTGAACGGTTTGAACTGTTTATGGGTGGTATGGAAATTGCTAATGCTTATTCTGAGCTCAATGACCCGACAGAACAGCGGGAACGTTTTTTATGCCAGGCTAAAGATGAATGCAATGCTAAAATCGATGAAGATTTCGTGGAAGCCCTGGAATATGGCATGCCGCCTGCCGGAGGATTAGGCATTGGGATTGATCGTTTGGTTATGCTGTTTACTAATCAGACTTCGATCAAGGATGTTATTCTCTTTCCGCAATTAAAACCGGAAGTTCAAATTGCTGAGGAAGATTCAGAAGTAAATGCGTCGGAATAATCTGTTCCCGCGAATAAGCCAAAGGTTTTAATTATATGTTTTATGAAATGAAAATCGGACTCAGATATATTTTTGGCAGAAGAAAAGAAAAGTTTATTTCGCTGATCAGCTGTATTTCAATTATTGGAGTTGCCACTGGTGTTTGCGCTTTGATAATTGTAATTGGCGTTATGAGCGGATTTGATACAGAACTGCGCGATAAGATAATCGGTACGAGCAGTCATATTGTTGTTGATAAATTAGGTGGTTTGGATGATCCGGCCGCGGCAATGCAAACAATTGCTGGAGTCCAGGGAGTTATTGCCTGCGCTCCGTTTATTAATACCCAGGCCTTATTAGCAGACCATGACCGGCTTAGTTCTGTGATTGTCCGGGGGATTGATCCTAAGCTTGAGGCGGAAGTTACTTCCGTCCGGGATTTTATTAAAAGCGGCAGTCTGGATTTAGAAGGCGGCAATAAAATAATTATTGGCAGCGGATTGGCTGAGCAGTTAGCTTTAAAAGTCGGCAATGAAATTAGTTTGATTTCCGCGGCTAAACAAAAGAAAAAAACCTTGGGCAAAATGCGGGAAAGTACTTATACGATTTCCGCTATTTTTACCAGCGGAATGTATGATTATGATACTGGGGTTGTTTTTATTTCGCTGAACAACGCGAAAATATTCTTTGAAAACCCGATATTAGTCAGCGGGATTAGTGTAAAAATAAATAATATTTACGCCGCGGAACAGATTAAAAAAAAGATTCAGGAACAGCTGGGATTTCCTTATTTTACCCGCACCTGGATGGATATGAACCGCAATCTGTTTAATGCTTTAAAGCTGGAAAAAACCGCGATGTTTATAATTCTGACCTTGATTATTTTGGTCGCGTCATTAAATATCGCCAGCACCCTGATCATGATGGTTATGGAAAAAACCAAAGATATCGGTATTCTGAAAACCATTGGCGCAACCAATCAAAGCATTCGCGCGATTTTTACCATGGTTGGTTTGTTCATTGGAATTATCGGTACAATGTTAGGCACTATTTTGGGTTTGTTTTGCGCTTATTTACTTGAAACCTATGAATTTATTAAGCTGCCGGAAGATGTTTACTATATCAGTAAATTGCCGGTTAGAATTGAATCAACTGAAGTAATCTGGATTGTGATGGCCGCGATTTTGATCAGTTTTTGCGCGACTTTTTATCCCGCGTACCAAGCTTCTAAGCTTGATCCAGTGGAGGCATTGAGATACGAATGATCCTTGAGGCAAAAAATTTACACAAGCATTATAATGCCAAGCCAGCGAAAATCCATGTGCTTAGAGGGATTGATCTGAACATTGCCAAAGGCGAGTTTGTGAGTATTCTTGGCGCCTCAGGGGCTGGGAAATCAACATTGCTCCATTTTTTGGCAGGACTGGATAAGCCGAATAAAGGCGAAGTATTGCTTAATGGTCAAAATATTTATACAATAAAAGATAAGCAAAGAGCTTTATTGCGCAATCGCGACATTGGAGTTGTTTTTCAGTTTTATCATCTTTTGCCGGAATTCAGCGCGATTGATAATATTATGCTGCCGGCTTTGATTGCCAAGCAAAAGACCAGGGCAGTAAAAGTAAAGGCCGAAGAATTACTCAATGAGGTCGGGCTGATAAACCGAAAAGAACATAAGCCCGCGGCGCTTTCCGGCGGTGAACAGCAAAGAGTTGCCATTGCCCGGGCTTTGATAAACAGTCCGCAGCTTTTATTATGCGATGAGCCCACAGGCAACCTGGATTCGCATACCGGACAAAAGGTTTGTGATTTATTAGTAAGGCTTAATAAAATACTAAATATTACACTTATTATTGCTACGCATTCAAAAGTGATCGCGGATATATCATCAAGAACTCTTTTAATCAAAGACGGAAAGATTGAATAAAGCAGTATATATTTAATAATACTTTTAATTGGAGGGAATAGATGTCTTTAAAAATTTATTTAGATGGAAAGATGTTTAATAAAGAAGACGCGAAAATATCGGTTTTTGATCATGGGTTATTATATGGTGACGGTGTGTTTGAAGGCATTCGTTCCTACAGCAGTTTAGTGTTCAAACTCAATGAACATGTTGACCGATTGTATGAAAGCGCGCATACGATTATGCTGCAAATTCCGATTAATAAAAAACAAATGATCAAAGCGATAATCGATACATTAAAAATTAATAAATTAAAAGACGCTTATATCCGGGTGGTTGTAACTCGAGGCGTAGGTGATTTAGGGCTTGATCCGAGAAAATGTAAGGTAGCCACGATCATTATTATTACGGATAATATTGTTTTGTATCCTAAAGAGCTTTATCAAAAAGGCTTGGAGATCATAACTGTTCCCACAGTGCGTAATCTGGCTAACGCGATTGATCCGCAGGTTAAATCATTGAATTATTTAAATAATATCATGGCCAAGATCGAGGCAACTAATTCCGGATATCAGGAAGCAATAATGCTTAATTCTATGGGGTTGGTGGCGGAATGTACTGGTGATAATATCTTTCTGATTAAAAATAAACAATTATATACTCCACCGCAAAGCATGGGTACATTGCGGGGGATTACGCGTGACGCGGTTATGGAAATCGCGAAAAAAGCCAAGATTAAAACCCATGAAAGCATGTTAACCCGGCATGAAGTTTTTAATGCGGATGAATTATTCTTAACCGGAACCGCCGCGGAAGTTATTCCGGTAGTAAAGGTAGACAGCCGTTTAATCGGTGATGGAAAACCCGGGAAAATAACATTGAGTTTATTAAATGAGTTTAATAAAATAACCCGCAAAGATGGGGTTAAGTATACAGTATAAAGTATAAAGTATAAAGTATAAAGTATAAAGTATAAAGTATAAAGTATAAAGAGCTTATAGCTGATGGCTAAGATGTACTATTTGGGAAATGTGTTGACGTCTGTAAGGTTTAACGGTAACGAAGCCCGTATCGGTAACGTTAATGGTCAAGGTTAAAAATAATAAATTTTAAGCCGATAGACGTTGCCCTAAAACGAAACGGGCATCGTAACCTTAACCTTTTAAAGCTGTAACTGTAAAACCGACTCTTGAATTATACAGCTAAGAGCTAATTACTAATTTCTAAACGAGTTATACGCTAATCGCTGGAGGTTTATATGAAATGTCAATTATGCGGAAAGTCAGCTACGGTACATTTAACTGAAATAATTAATGAGCAGATGACGGAATTGCATCTTTGTGAGGAGTGCGCCAAGGATAAGGGAATTGCCGGATTAGGTCAGCCTTTTGGTTTACAGGATCTTCTGGCTGGTTTGGTTGATTTTGGTTCGGCTGCGCCCGCGGATAAAAAAAACGCTTTGCAATGTTCAAACTGCAAAATGAGTTATGATGATTTCCGCAAAAGCGGCAGACTTGGCTGCAGTCTGTGTTATGAAGTGTTTAAAGAAAGTTTAAGTCCTTTATTAAAAAAAGTGCATGGATCATTGCAGCATATCGGAAAGGGACCTTCGATTGATGGTGATGGTTTTGATGCCAAAAAAAAATTACAGGAACTTCATCTTAAACTGCAGAATGCTATCCATGATGAAGCATTTGAAGAAGCGGCAAGACTGCGAGATGAGATTAAACAACTGGAAAAGGAGATTGACGGATGAATCTCGATGACCTATTAAAACAAACAAGCGGCTGGTTAAAAGGCACAGGTTCTCATTCGGAAATCATATTTTCCAGCAGAATTAGGCTGGCTCGCAATCTGGAGAAAATTATTTTTTCCAACCTAGCCTCGAAAGCGCAGTTAATGCAGACATTGTCGATTGTTGAGCCGGCATTAAAGAGTCTGGAATCAATAAAAAAAGATGGCTTGTTTCTTAAAATGGAAGATGTTTCTGAAGTGAACAGCCAATTATTGATTGAAAGACATTTGATCAGCAAAGAGTTGATCAGTGAAAAAAATGGTCGGGCAGTTGCCATTAGTTCAGACGAAACTGTTTCAATTATGGTTAATGAGGAAGATCATTTGCGTTTGCAGGTGCTTAAGCCGGGATTTTCTTTGGAAGATTGCTGGAAAGCCGCGGAAAAAATAGATTCTGCTTTGGAAAAAAAATTAAACTTTGCTTTTTCGGCAAAGCTGGGATATTTAACTGCTTGTCCGACAAATACCGGTACAGGAATGCGCGCTTCGGTAATGCTTCATCTGCCGGCGCTGGTTTTAACCAAGCAGATAAACCGGGTTATCCAGGCAATTGTTAAACTGGGATTAACTGTGCGCGGCCTTTTTGGCGAAGGTACTGAAGCCGCTGGTAATTTTTTTCAGATTTCCAATCAGGTTTCTTTGGGCCGAAGCGAAATGGAAATAATTGATAATATCAAACGGATTATTAACCAGGTATTTGAATATGAACAAAACGCCCGGCAGACTTTATCCACGAAAAATAAGAGCAAGCTGGAAGATCAGGTTTGGCGTTCTTATGGGATTTTAAAAAACGCCAGGATTATTACCAGCTCTGAAGCCATTGAACTATTGTCTAATGTGCGTTTGGGATTTGACCTGGGATTGCTCAAAGGCGCTAATCAGGAAACAATAAATGAATTATTTATTCTAACCCAGCCGGCGCATTTACAGAAACTGGAAGAAAAAACACTGACCGCGAACAAACGCGATATTAAACGCGCGGAATTGATTCGTCAGAAAATGAATTAACAAACAGCAAAATAAGAATAAGTGAAAAGAAAAAAGCAAAAAATTATAAAGAATAAAAGCTAAAATGGAATAATTAAATAGCAGGCATATTGAAAAGGAGGCTATGAATGTTTGACCGGTTTACTGAACGCGCGAGAAAAGTAATTCTTCTTGCCAAAGAAGAAGCAAAACGTTTTAACCATGATTATATTGGAACTGAGCACATTTTGCTTGGTTTAATTAAAGAAGGCGAAGGCGTTGCTGCCGCGGTATTGCAGAACCTTGGGCTTAATCTTGATATAATTCGTTTGGAAGTGGAAAAACTGGTTCAGCCGGGTCCAAGCACAGTTACTTCCGGAGATATTCCGTTTACGCCAAAAGCAAAAAAAGTAATTGAACTGGCAATGGATGAAGCGAAAAGCCTGGGTCATAATTATATTGGCACTGAGCATTTATTGCTCGGTTTGATCAGGGAAAGCGAAGGAGTTGCCGCGCAGGTATTAATGAATCTGGGCTTGGACTTAAATAAAGTGCGCAAAGAAATCATGGACTTACTCGGCACAACATCCGTGAATTATGACGGACAGCAGGCTAATCCTCAGGTTTCTAACGCAAAAGCCAAAACTCCGGCTTTGGATGCTTTTGGCCGGGATTTAAACAAGCTGGCCAAAGACGGCAAGCTTGATCCGGTTATTGGCCGGGCAACTGAGATTGAAAGAGTTATCCGGATATTGAGCCGGAGAACAAAAAACAATCCAGTATTACTCGGAGAAGCGGGTGTTGGTAAAACCGCGATAGTTGAAGGTTTAGCCCAGCAGATTGTCGAAGGCAATGTTCCGGAAGTTTTGCGCAATAAGCGGGTAGTTGTTTTGGACTTGGCTTTAATGGTTGCCGGCACAAAATACCGCGGTCAGTTTGAGGAACGGATCAAAGCAGTTATGGATGAAATTAAACGTTCGGAAAACGTAATGATCTTTATTGATGAAATCCATACTCTTGTGGGTGCTGGCGGCGCGGAAGGCGCGATTGACGCGTCGAATATTTTAAAGCCGGCTTTGGCCCGTGGCGAGATCCAATGTATTGGCGCGACCACGATCAATGAATATCGAAAACATATTGAAAAAGACGCTGCCTTGGAAAGACGGTTTCAAACAATCATGGTAGAACCGCCGACAGAGGCGCAGGCAATCGAGATCTTAAAAGGTTTGCGGGAAAGATATGAAACGCATCATCGGGTTAAGTATACAGATGAGGCATTATCCGCGGCAGTTAAATTATCAGAGCGTTATATTAGCGGAAGATTTTTGCCGGATAAGGCAGTTGATATTATTGATGAAGCCGGAGCCAGAGCGCGTTTACTGGTAATGACCGCGCCGCCGGATTTAAAAGACATGGAAAATAAAATTGAAGATTTAAGACAGAAAAAAGAATCTTCAGTTAAGAATCAGGATTTTGAAAAAGCCGCATCTTATCGCGATCAGGAAAAAGAATCGCGCGCGGAATTAGATAAGATCAGAAGAAACTGGAATGAAAGCCGCATGGAAATGAACATTGAGGTCAAAGAAGAAGGTATCGCCGAGATTATTTCGCAATGGACCGGAGTCCCGGTTGCCCGTTTAGAGGAAAAAGAAGGCGAAAAGCTGCTTAAAATGGCTGAGGAACTGCACAAAACCGTTATTGGCCAGGATGAGGCCATAACCGCGATTACTCACGCGGTCAGACGTTCCCGTGCTGGATTAAAAGACCCGAAACGGCCGATCGGTTCATTTGTATTTTTAGGCCCAACCGGAGTGGGAAAAACCCTGCTTGGTAAAGCCTTGGCGGATTTTTTATTTGGTGATGCTGATTCGATTATTCAAATCGATATGTCTGAGTACATGGAAAAATTTAATGTCTCAAGACTTGTCGGAGCGCCTCCAGGCTATGTCGGCTATGAAGAAGGCGGACAACTTACGGAAAAAGTCAGAAGAAAACCTTATTCAGTTATTCTATTAGACGAAATTGAAAAAGCGCATCCTGATGTTTTTAATCTTCTGCTCCAGGTTTTAGAAGAAGGCAGATTAACTGATAGCTTTGGCCGAAAAGTTGACTTTCGCAATACGGTTTTAATCATGACCAGTAATATCGGCGCTGATTTATTGCGCAAGCAGGGCTCAATCGGCTTTACTGCCCAAGAGGCAGAAGTTACTTATAATTCGATGAAAACTAAATTAATGGAAGAAGTTAAAAGAGCGTTTAAACCGGAATTTATTAACCGGGTTGATGATTTGATTGTGTTCAGACCTTTGACTAAAGAAGATCTGTATAAAATTATTGAAATTGAAATAACTGAGGTTACCAGCCGCCTAAGTGATCAGGAGGTTACAATCGTTTTAGATAAAACCGCTAAAGATCTGCTGATTGCCAAAGGTTTTGACAGCGCTTTCGGTGCCAGACCTTTAAAAAGAACAATTCAGAAATTTCTGGAAAATCCTTTAGCTGAAGAAATCTTAGCTGGTAAAGTCGATAGAAAAAAGCCGATAAACATCAGCGCGGATCTGGAAAAAGACGCATTATCTTTTATCAGCTGATATTTGATTGAAGGCCAAGGGTTTTAATCAAAAAATATAGTAATTAAAAAGCGATTCTAAATACAGGGGTATGCATGAACGCATATTTAGGGGTATTAAAAAAAAGGCTTAGCGTTAGTTTTGAATATGTCGGAGGCCTGACAATCCTGTTGTTTCGGACAATTGGCTGGGTATTCGCGCCGCCTTATAAACGCTTTCAGCTGTTTGATCAGATGAAAAAAAACGGAGTAGACAGTCTTTCGATTGTTACTTTAACTGCTTTTTTTGCCGGAATCGTGCTTGCTTTGCAGTCGGCTTATACCATGCGCCAGATGTCCGCGGAAATTTATATTGCCAGTTTGGTAAGTTTATCCATGACCCGAGAACTGGGGCCGGTATTTACCGCCCTGGTGGTTGCGGCCCGGGTTGGCGCGTCAATAACCGCGGAAGTTGGGACAATGAAAGTTACTGAGCAGATTGATGCTTTGGAAACTTTGGCCACAAATCCGATTAAATATCTGGTTGTGCCGCGCTTTTTGTCGCTGTGCATTATGCTGCCGCTGTTAACGATTATTGCTGATGCCGTAGGGATTTTGGGCGGATACATTATCGGTGTTGCTAATCTGCATATATCACATCATTTATATCTTAAAAAGACTTTTGACGCTTTGGTGTATAAAGATGTGTTTACTGGCTTGATCAAAGCGTTTGCTTTTGCCGCGGTGATTTCGATTGTTGCTTGTTATGAGGGTATGCGCGCAAAAGGCGGGGCAGAAGGCGTGGGTAAAGCGACAACTTTATCAGTAGTTATATCCTGTATTTTAGTTATTGCCTTGGATTGTTTTTTTACAGCTTTGTTTTATTTTGTTTGGCGCTAATGAACCTGAGTTTTTAAAATAGGATTTTTAATGATAAAAATTTCTAAGCTGTGCAAAAACTTTGAAGGCCAGGAAGTGCTTAAGGGCCTGGATTTGCAAGTCAATCAAGGCGAGACTTTGGTAATCATTGGCCGTTCCGGA
Source organism: Candidatus Omnitrophota bacterium (assembly GCA_018817585.1). GTDB lineage: Bacteria > Omnitrophota > Gorgyraeia > B26-G9 > B26-G9 > JAHITE01. The sequence continues at coordinate 17,287 of JAHITE010000042.1, read as the reverse complement.
TGCGGGAAAAGTGTATTACTTAAACACATTATTGGTATTTTAAATCCCGATTCTGGACAGGTGCAGGTTGACAATCAGCATGTCGCGGCTTTAAAAGGTAAAGACCTGGTTAAATTGCGGATGAAATTCGGCATGCTTTTTCAAGGCGCGGCTTTATTTGATTCGCTGAATGTTTTTGAAAATGTGGGTTTTGCTTTGCTTGAGCATACAGATTTACCGGAAGCGGAAATACGCCAAAGAGTTAAACAGGCTTTGCTTAGCGTTGATCTGCTGGATATTGAAGAAAAAAAACCCGCGGAACTTAGCGGCGGGATGAAAAAACGCGTGGGCTTGGCCCGGGCAATATGCAATAATCCGGAAATAATGCTTTATGATGAGCCGACAACCGGCCTGGATCCGATAATGTCGGATATGATCAATGATTTAATAATTCGCTTAAAAGAAAAACTAAAAGTTACTTCAATTGTCGTGACCCATGATATGGTCTCAGCGTATAAGGTTGCCACAAGAATCGCGATGCTTTATGATGGTAAGATAATCGCTCAGGGCACACCAGAGCAAATAAAAAATACTACTGATCCGTTTGTCCGGCAGTTTATAACTGGAGCAGCCCAAGGGCCAATAACTGATCAGCGCAAACTTGAGAATGGATTATAACGATTGAAAAATAGTTATGAATTATTAATTATGAGTTATGATTTAAAAGACACAAAGTCGCCAGTTAGTAGTTATTAGTTGTACGACTAGGCAAAAATTCTCTTTGAGCGGCGCTTTCGAACGTAATTTTGATATGGATGTCAAAATAGTGAGAACGCGCGGCTGGGCCTGCACGATGCAGGCTCAGGCTTAGCGAAAAGACGTGTTTTTCCCGTAAAAACATAGAAGGTCTTAAGGTCAGTTAGTAGTTAAAATATTATATTATCAGAAGGATTTATAATAAAAGCTTATTTGGGGTTTTAAGTAAACGGGGGATAAAAAATGAAAGCGCTTAGTCTTGAATTTAAAGTTGGGGTTTTTGTGTTTGTGTCTGTTTTATTACTGTCAATGATTGTTTTTCAAATCGGCGGAGTGAATATTCTGGGCGCTAATATGTATAAACTAAACGTTATCTTTGATTTTGTCGGAGGAGTTTCCAAAGATGCTCCGGTGCATGTTTCCGGAGTTGCCGTGGGTGATGTAAAAGACGTAAAGATTTCTTATGATACAGTGAAAAAAAAGACGCAGGTAATTCTGGTGTTGATGATTAATAAAAATGTAAAAATTCCCATAGACTCAGTTGCCTATATTAATACCCTGGGAATTTTAGGGGAAAAATACGTGGAAATAGTTTCCGGTGAATCAAGAGATAAGTTTCTCGAAGAAGGCGATTCTTTGACAGGTAATAATCCAGTACAGCTGGAAAAACTTACTGAATCATTGGTTGATGTAGTGGGTGATCAAACAGTGCGTGATTCTTTAAAAGAAAGCTTTTATAATCTAAGAGTTGCCACGGATAATTTGCGCCAGGCTAGTGAACTTTTAAATGATACAATCGCTGGTGTGAAAAATGGCCAAGGCACGATTGGTAAATTATTAACTGATGATTCAATCTATAATCAAACCGAAGCAATGGTCGTTAATTTAAATACTAAACTCGATAAAACAATCACAGATTTAAATATTTCCTTAAATGATTTAGTCAGTGATTTAAAAACTCATCCCTGGAAATTATTTCAGAGGCCTAAGCCGGATAAAAAAACAAAACCAAGAAAAACTAATGACGTTAACTATAACTTTAATTAAACATGAAAACAAAGACAAAAACAGCTTTTATCTGTCAGGAATGCGGTTATAATTCAGCCAAATGGATTGGTCGTTGCCCGGAATGCGGCAGCTGGAATTCATTAGTTGAAGAGTTCAGCGGGGAAAAGAAACAAAGAAGTCGCGGTTTTTGTCTGGATACTTTTTCTAAGCCGGAAAAATTAGCGGATGTTAAGCTGGAAAATAAACTAAGGATCCAAACCGATATTGCTGAGCTTGATCATGTGCTCGGAGGCGGAGTGGTAATTGGCTCAGTAGTTTTAATCGGCGGCGCTCCGGGTATTGGTAAATCAACTTTGCTGCTGCAGGTCTGTGGGGCTTTAAATAAAAAAGGTAAAAGAATTTTATATATCAGCGCTGAAGAATCAGCTCAGCAGACAAAGCTGCGCGCCGAGCGGCTGGGTAATATTGGCGATGATTTATACATTGTCTGTGAAACAAATTTAGATGTAATTTTTGAGCATATAAAAAAAATCGCGCCGGATATTATTGTCGCTGATTCAGTTCAGGTTTTATATTTAGATGATATCTCCAGCGCCTCCGGCAGTGTTTCTCAGGTCAGAGAATGCGCCTCAAGGCTGACAATCCTGGCGAAAAATTCCGGGATTGCTGTTTTTTTAGTCGGCCATGTTACTAAAGAAGGTTCCTTGGCCGGACCAAGAGTTCTTGAGCATTTAGTTGACAGCGTATTATATTTTGAAGGAGAAAGCCATACTAATTTTCGGATTTTAAGAGCAGTAAAAAACCGCTTTGGCCCGACGAATGAAATCGGAATTTTTGAAATGACTTCTTTTGGTCTCAAGGAGGTGCTTAATCCCTCATCAATGTTTTTAACTGAGCGCTGCCAGGAAGTATCGGGATCAGCGGTGGTGGCGACCATGGAAGGGACAAGGCCCTTGCTTGTCGAGATTCAGGCTTTGGTCAGTCCAACCAGTTTTGGTTTGCCCAGGAGGAGAACTACAGGGATTGATTTTAATCGCGCGGCATTGCTGGTCGCGGTTTTGGAAAAACGCGGACATTATGCTCTGGCAAATCAGGATATTTTCCTTAATGTTGCCGGCGGCGTGAAAATTGTTGAACCAGCGGCTGATCTGGCGGCAATTGTTGCCGTGGCCTCTGGATTCAGAGAAAAGCCGATATCTGCCAGTGATGTGATTTTTGGCGAAGTTGGTTTGGGCGGTGAGATCAGGGCGGTTTCTAATCCGGAATTGCGGATCAAAGAAGCAAAAAAAATGGGATTTAAAAGAGTTATTCTGCCGCAAAGTAATTTAAAAAATTTAAGTTTAAATAATAAAAAAAATGAAATAGAATTAATCGGTGTTTCCGCGGTAAAAGAGGCTTTGGATATTATTTTTAGTTAAGCTTTTAAAAACGTAAATAAATTAGAAAGAAAATGGAGGTAAATATGACTATATTTTTTGTGCGGGCGCTTTTTTGTCTTATCAGTATGCTTATTGGTTATCAAATCGGTTTTTTACTCGGCGGAGTTGATTCTAATACCGCGATTATTGGCTTAGGCATTGGGTTTGTTGTTAGTTTTGTGATTATTATCGTAGAACGCGGATTAAGAAGTATTTCTGTGCGCGGATTGTCCAGCGCGGTTTTTGGTTTAATCTTCGGGCTGTTAGCGGCAAAATTATTAGCCGAAGCAGTAATGCTTTTACCGGTTGATGAAGCGACCGCCAGAACTACCCGGGTTGTATTTACCCTAATTTTATGCTATCTGGGGATGATTGTCGCTATCCGGGGCCGTGATGAGTTTAATCTGATTATTCCTTATGTTAAATTCACCCGCCATGATCAGGTACAGCAGAATATTTTACTCGATACCAGTGTAATTATCGACGGCAGGATTATTGATTTATGTCAGACAAAATTCATTGAAGGCAGATTGGTTATTCCGCGCTTTGTGTTAAAAGAGCTGCAGCAGATTGCTGATTCATCAGACGCGCTTAAAAGAAATCGCGGCCGCCGTGGTTTGGATATATTAAATAAAATCCAGAAACTTGACCGAATTGTGGTTAAAATTCATGATGAGGATTTTCCCGAGATTACTGACGTTGATGCCAAGCTGGTAAAAATGGCTAAAGTGCTGGATGGTAAAATATTTACCAATGATTATAATTTGAATAAAGTCGCGGAATTAGAAGGCGTAATCGTTCTGAATATAAATGATTTGTCCAATGCCTTAAAAGCAATTGTTTTACCTGGTGAACTATTGGAAGTTAAAATTGTTAAAGAAGGAAAAGAATTTAATCAAGGAGTTGCTTATCTTGATGATGGGACAATGGTTGTGGTTGAAGAAGCGAGAAAGCTTCTGGGACATACTTTAAATGTCGCGGTTACCAGTGTTTTGCAGACATCAGCCGGCAGAATGATTTTCGGAAAAATCGAAGGCAGTAATTCTCAAAACACTAAGAATGCTTAAAGGTAGTTTAAATGCTTAAAATAGCAGTGATAATCCCGGCAGCAGGCACTGGTCAGCGCTTAGGTTATAAAACCGGAAAACCCTATATTAAACTGAATAATAAAGTTTTATTGTCTTATTGTCTGGAAGTTTTTGAAAAAACTTTGGCAATAACTGATATTATTATCGCCGTGGAACCAGGTCAATTAAAAAAGGCGGAGAATCTGGTTAAGCGCTTAGGTTTATTAAAATTAAAAGCAGTTATTCGCGGCGGAGCAACCCGCAGTGAATCTGTGCATAATGCGCTTAAAGCCCTGGATCAAGACACGGATTATGTGCTGATTCATGACGCGGCGCGTCCGTTTGTTAATCAGGATTTGATCAATAGATGTATTACGGCAGCAGTAAAATATAAAGCAGTTATCTGCGCAGTGCCTTGCGTGGCTACGATTAAGAGTGTTGATAAAAACTTGAATGTAATTTCTACTTTAGATCGAAACAGTTTGTGGCAGGCGCAGACACCGCAGGCATTTAGTTATAAACTGATTATGCTGGCTTATGCCCAAGCGGATAAGAAAAATCTGGCTTTTTTTGATGATGCGTCTTTGGTGGAAAAAATTCACCATAAAGTAAAAATTGTTTTGGGGTTTAATAATAATATAAAAATCACAAACCCGGAAGATCTAAAACTGGCAAAAGCAATAATAAAAGCAGGGAAGCGCTTCGCGCGTAGCTGATGGCTGATAGCTCATAGTAAAAGCTGAAATATGCTGACATTCGGTAATGTTTAACGGTAACGAAGCCCGTATCGGCAACGTTTAACGGTTTAGGTTTAAAACAAAAAATTAAAGACGATAGCCGTTACCGTAAGACGAAACGGGCATCGTAACCCTGACCGTAACCTTTTTATTTAGCTGTTAGTTTTTTACGCAATACGCACGACGCAATACGATTAAAAAGGGAAAACAAATGCGCATTGGTTATGGCTATGATATTCATCAATTAGCGGAAAACAGAAAGCTTATTTTAGGTGGAGTGGAAATTCCTTGCGTGCTTGGGCTTTTAGGCCATTCAGACGCGGATGTACTGCTTCACGCGATCAGTGATGGGCTGCTTGGCGCGGCTGGCTTGGGTGATATTGGGGAGTATTTTCCGGATACTGATCCTCAGTATAAAAATAGTGATAGCGCTGAGCTTTTGCGGATTGTGAATCAAAAAATTCAGGCAGCTGGCTATGTGATTATTAATCTCGATTGTACGATTTTTTGTCAGATCATAAAAATAAATCCAGTTAAAGCCGATATAAAAAAAAGTATCAGTTGTATTTTAGGAATTGATATCAGTGATTTAAATATTAAAGCCAAGACAATGGAAAAGCTTGACGCTATTGGTCAAAATAAAGCAATTGCCGCGGCATGTGTTGTTTTAATTAAAAAGAAAACTATTTAACAGAGGTAAAATATGGAAGCGATATTGTTTGTTTTGATTCTGATAGTTATTGCTATCATCTGGATAGTTATTACCTTTAGTGATGAGATAAAATCAACAAAAGAACGAGATCCGGCAGCAACCAGTACTTTTGAAATATTATTAACTTATGCCGGGCTGCATGCTTTAATTCTCCATAGGATTGCCCAGGCGATCTATCGCTTTAAAGTCCCCTTTTTTCCGCGTTGGCTATCTCAGTTTAATCGCTGGTTGACTGGTATTGAAATCCATCCCGCGGCGACTATTGGTAAGGGATTATTTATTGATCATGGCATGGGCGTAGTAATCGGCGAAACTACGATAATTGGCGATAATGTTACTTTGTATCAGGGCGTGACTTTGGGCGGAACTGGCAAAGAAAAAGGCAAGCGTCATCCAAATATCGGTGATAATGTGGTAATCGGCGCCGGGGCTAAGGTGCTGGGCAATATTACGATTGGTGATAATTCTTATGTCGGGGCAAACGCGGTTGTGTTAAGAGATGTTGATCCTAATTCCACAGTAGTGGGAGTTCCCGGAAGAATCACCAAACAGGATGGAAAAAAGATTGATACTTTATTAGATCATGCCCATGTGCTTGATCCGGTTAGAGATAAAATGAACGCGTTAAAGCAAAGAATCGAAGCTTTAGAAAAAGCAATAAAAGAAAAGTAGAATTCATGAGCCTTAAAATTTATAATTCACTGACTTCCTCTAAAGAAGAGTTTTCTCTGGTCAAGCCGGATAACAATAAGCTAAATATGTATACTTGCGGGGTTACGGTATATGATGCCTGTCATATTGGCCATGGCCGTTCCTTATATGTGTTTGAAGTAATCAGAAGATATTTAAAATTTAAGGGTTTTGACATTACTTTGGTTAGAAATATTACTGATGTTGATGATAAAATTATTAATAAAGCCAGAGACTGGGCAAAAAAAGATAATATTTCTTTAAAACAGGCTTTTGATAATGTGCGCGATTTTTATATCGCTGATTATTATAAAGATCTGGAAAGTTTGGGATTACCTAAAGCCGATAAAGAACCTTTGGCCACGGAAAATATTATTGAAATCCTGGAATATATTAAAACTTTAATTGTTAAAGGCTTTGCTTATGTAAAAAATGGCAATGTCTATTTTTCTCCGCGTAAACTTGCTGATTATGGGAGTCTTTCCGGTAATAGTCTTGATCAGGTTTTAGAAGCAGTGAGAATTGATGATGATTTGGATAAGCAGGATCCAGTTGATTTCGCGCTGTGGAAAAAAGTAAAAGATGAAGAGCCTTCCTGGGATAGCCCCTGGGGTAGAGGCCGGCCAGGCTGGCATATTGAATGCTCGGTGATGAGCCAAAAATATCTTAATGTTGAAACTCTGGATATTCACGGCGGCGGCAGGGATCTGATTTTTCCTCACCATGAAAATGAAAAAGCCCAGGCAGAGGCATTAACCGGAAAATTATTCGCGAAATATTGGATACATCACGGTCTATTAACAATCAATGGTCAGAAAATGGCCAAGTCCTTGGGTAATTTTTTCACAATTAAAGATGTATTGAAAAAATATTCCGCGGATATTTTGAAAATATTTTATCTTCAGGCGCATTATTCTAGTCCAATTGATTTTTCCTGGGAAAAAATGGATGAGGCGCAAAAAGCTTTAGAGCGGATCGCCAGATTAAAGGAAAAATTAGAAAAGACTTGCGGAGATAATTTTTTAGAAGATATTGGGAAAAGCGGTGCGGGAAATATTGCAGAATACCGAGAAGCATTTATTAGGGCCATGGATGATGATTTTAATATGCCCAAGGGTCTGGCTGTGTTTTTTGATATGGTTTCTGAGTGTAATAAGCTGCTTGATAGTGAAATTGAAAATAAAGAACTAATCCTTTCTTATGCATTGTCAATAATGAATGAGATTGCAGATATTTTTTGTTTAAGTTTTTTAAAGCAAAAATCTAGTTTATTAGCAGATAAAGACATTCAGGAAAAAATTGATTTGCGCATAAAGTATAAAAGTGAGAGAAATTTTAAAGCTGCTGATCAAATCAGAGATGAATTGCAGTCAGCTGGGATTATTCTGGAAGATACCAAGGACGGTAAAACAGTTTGGAGAATCAGCTGAGTTTTCTGATTCTGATAGTTCTTGACACTAAAATTTAAAAGTGTTATACTTTTTTTGTGCTTTAAAAAGTATTATCTATAGTTCTTTTTAAAGTTGTTAATGAAGTATGAGCTTATTCATTGCTAAATAATAAAAATATTTTAAAGCATAGTTTTAATATTTAAAGGAGAGGTGAAATATGAAGGGAGCTTTATTTAAAGACCAGATTTTATCTGATAGAGAGAGGAAAAATCTCGATATTCTTGAAGTCATTCGCCGCTATGGACCAGTTACTCGTACAGAAATATCGCGGATTACTAAATATAATATAGTTACTGTTTCTAATTATGTTAATAATTATATAAAGAAAGACCTGGTAGTGGAAAAAGGTTTGGATATTTCCAGCGGCGGAAGAAAGCCTACTTTGGTTGAGCTTAATTCAAAAAATTGTTTTGTTATCGGTATCGACATTGGGCCGGATCATATAATTGCCACACTTACGGATCTTTCCTTAAACATGATTACAAAGGTGCGCAAGCAGCGTCCGGAAGAATCAATGGAAGATGTTGTCAGTAAGTCTATAGAGTTAATTTATGAGGTTATTGAAAAATCGCAGATAGAAGCAAAGAAAATAAAAGGTCTAGGAATTGGCATCTCGGGAATTATTGATGCCAAAGCCGGAACTGTCAGAGATACTGATCCCGGCCGGGGTAAAACCGCGGCAAGTTATATATCGATTAAGAATTTAATTGAAAGAGAATTTGGCATTCCGACTTTTGTGGGTAATGATGCCACAGTAGCTGCTTTTGGCGAAAAAAGAATCGGCCTTGACGCGGAAATTGAAAATGTCTTGTATATGTTTTCTGATGTTGGCTGCGGAATTATTATTAAAGGCGAGATTTATGCCGGGGCTGGCGGAAGTGCTGGTGAAATGCAGCTGAATATGTCTAATGAAGAGGATGATCTGACTAAAGATCTGGGGCTATTTCGTCCTGGTAGTATAAATTTAGGGATTGTTGAATCAGGCAAAGCAGTAGTTAGAGCAGGGAAAAGTGAAAAGCTTAAAGAACTTTGCGAAGGAAATCCTGATAATATTACTGCCGCTATTCTGATTGAAGCAGCTCGGCAAAATGATCAAGAATCAATTAAAATGCTGGAAAAAGCCGGGCTTAATCTTGGAGTAAGGATTGCTTATCTGATTAATTTATTTAATCCGGAAATTGTTATCTTAGGCGGTGGAATGGAGCGCGCTGGAGACTTGATTCTTGAACCAATTAAAAGAATGGTCAGAAGGCTGGCTTTTGAAGAGCCGGCCAGCATGGTGAGAATCATTCCTTCCAGACTTGGCGAAAACGCGGTTTCTTTGGGAGCAGCAAGTTTAGTAATACGTGAAATTTTTATTCACGCTTAGTTAAAAAATCGGCAAAGTTTAACGGCAAGGAAACCCGTATCGGTAATGTTTAACGGTTTAGGCTAAGAAAATAAATTTTGGCCGATAGACTTTACCATAAGACGAAACGGGCATCCTAACCGTAACCTTTTAGACAGGGATAATACATTAAAGTAATTGGAGGTAACATATTATGGATAAAGAAGTTAAATTTATTAGTATTGCGTCATTGATTTTTAAAATTCTTGCTTGGATTTCAGCTGCTTTTTTTGTGATTGTTTCGATAATTGTCTTATTAGGCGCTGGAGGAGATACTCCGAGAATTGCTGGTTTAGTATTTTTAATTGGCGGCGGAATTTATTTTCTGGTTTTGTTTACCATTTCTGTGGTTATTAATCTTATTGGTTCTATTGCTGAAAATTTTCAAAACCAGGAAGAAACAGTGCAAAGATTAGGCTATAAGGTTGATAAATTAGTATCTTTACTCGAAGGAAAGCCTTTAGCTTAATTTAATAAAATAAACTGTTGTACACCTTGACAAACTATTGCATGGATGCTATACTTTAAACATAAGAAAACAATTTATAAAGTTTCAACAGATAAATTGTTATCCGAAAAGGCTAACCTGCTGAAAGGCAGGGACCCCTGTACTACTCGTTAACTCGAGTGCAGGGCCGTGTACCTGAATGAAATGAATGGTATACGGGCAAAGCTACGGGTCTAAAGCTAAAGCAATGATCGCCGGGCGTACCGATAACGCGATAGATTAGCAATGATAGCCGAGTTGCCGGAGTGTACAAATATGTATGCTTTGAGTGCGGCTTTTTTTATGTAAAGTGGAGATCCAAATGAAAAAAAGTTTCTGGTTCAAGATCATTACGATTATAGTAATCCAGGCAATCCTGCTTACACAGGCAGAATTTGCTTTGGCATCTGTTTTCAGTAGTAAAGATCTTTGCCGGGAAGCTGCTTTAAAATATCAAAAAATTACCAGCAGAACAATTAGCTTGATATTTGGCATTGGTTGTTTGCAATTAAATTCCAAATCACGCCAATTAGACAAGCTATTTAGCTTACTTACCAGTGACAGTTTTCGGCTAGCGGAAAATATTTTGGCAAGTAAATGCCATAATATTAATAAGGACATTTATAAAGTATTTTGCTTGCTATCAATTAATAACAGTAGAGATAATAATCAATTTACTGCTTTAATTTTAAATAAAGCTAAATCTGGTGTTTGTTGGATGGCTGGAACCCAGGAAACCAGAGGTCCGCCAATGATCGTAAATAATATTGAATTAGAATTTAACAGCCGAATTGTTTAGTTTTAGCAATTCGGCTTTTTCTTTATCCTTTAAGGAGGTGTGGTTATGGATGAAAGACGCAGATTTGAAAGAAAAGGAGTTGACTGTCCTTTGCAGATTCAGGCAGTAGCCGCAGCGCAGCATATTATTAGAAATTCATTTTGTAATAATGTTAGTCCTGTGGGTATGTCAATAACAACTTTTGACTTTTACCCGGTTAATGGAAAAGTACATTTAAATTTACTTTCCAGTACCTTGACCAGCATGGTCGAAGCAATCGGTAGAGTTATTTGGGTAAGAGAATTACCGCATCAGAAAAGATTTAAAATCGGGATAGAGTTTGAGGATGCCAGTGATAGTTTGATGGCCAAAATAAAATCTTTAATTTCTAAAATTTAGAAAGGCAGTAATGATGAATTTTCGCAAATTGCCAAGCCATATTATTAAGAATTTCAGTTCAGTATTTATATTTATATTATTAGGCTTAATTATAAATCGGCTGGGAATTTGTCAAGTCCAGAAATTAGATTCCGCGAAAGATCAGCAGCAAAAAGCCGAGTTAACAGAAAATAATTCGGTAAATGTGATTCCTTATACAGAAGGCGCGTCAGCTTCGCTTGTTGGATCATCAACCACTCAAGGATCAAAACTTGAGCAGACGGTTAAAGGTTTAAAGGACGCGGGTTATTCATTGGATGAAGTTACCGTAATTTTAAAAAATGATAAAAATGATGCTTCAACAGTAAGCATTGCTTGTTTAAAACAGGGCTTTAATGGACAGCAGATTTATAAATCTTTATTAAAATCAGGATATTCAAAAAAAAGTGCTGACTTGGCAGTGCCTTTATCAATCAGGCAGGAGATTCAGATTTTGGGCATATCGACAAATTATAATGAAGCGATAGATTCATTCGCGGGGAAAAATAACGCGGAAAAGATTGAGGCTAAAACTCAAAATAATCAAGTTTCTCTATCGGTTGCGGAAAATCTAATGCAAGTTCCGGTTTCTGTTGGGGTGACTTTTAATGGCTTAAGTAATTGGAATTCATTTCAGGATAAGAGATTTTCAGATGAAAGATAGGGACTATAATGTATACTAAAACAAATATTAAAATCATAGTTATGCTTGCAATAGATGAGGTTGTTGTAATAAAGAGTTTAACTTTAAACCTAAAAGGAGGGTATCGGTCATGAAGAAAAAAAATATAGTAATTTCAATTATGGTTATGGGCTTTATGTTGATTTCTTGTTTTAATGCCATCAGCGGGATTGAAGATGATAAAATACAGCAAATCGCTAATAAACTAAAGCCTGAATTAAATACTGCTAATTCTACTGAAGCTAAGGTTGTGTCGACAACTCCTGATGATATTTCATTGAGCAGTACCCCAAAATCTAATCAGAGCACAACGCTTACTCCTATTCAAACCGCGACATCTGTTGCCTCTGGTTTAATTGCTTCCGGAACAACTGATAAATCTGTTGTGAAAGCAACATTGATTAGTTATGGATATGAAGAAACTGAAGCGGAAATCGCCTATGTAAAAGCAAGTACCAGTGATATTTTGGCGGAAACTCCCAAAAAAAGCAGCAATAATAATATCGAGACTAAAACTCTTGATGCAAAACCAACAATGCTGGCTACGGACAGGGTTGCTCAAACAGTGAAAACCAGTCCGGTTATGAAATTTAGAAATCTCTTTAATAAGGCCAGCAATAAGGTTACTCAAAATGAAAAAGACACAGTTACTCAAATGATAGATGAGGGTTATTCTATTGGGCAGATTGCTGAAGGGTTTGCCGGTAATAAATATAATTCCAGCCAGACTGCCGCGATTTTTAAAGAAGCCGGTGTTAGCTCCATGGATGCTTATGATGCTTTAAGCGGTATCGCGGTTAAAAAAGCAGAAGCAAGCGAGGGAAAACTGATGAGTAAACTGACGGGTAAACCAAGAGAAAAATTCGCCAAGCGTTTAGGTCTGAACACTCCAGAGCAGCAAAAACAGGAAGCGATTAAAACAACAGTTAATGAATTGCAAGCAGCTGGCTATGATGTTCATGGAATATTGGATTCAGCGGTGCAGGATTTAAAAGATGCGGGTATGTCAGCGCAGGGAGTTAAAGATTTTATGATTTCCAAAGTTGCTGATGGAAAACCTAGCTTAAAGTTTAGATCAGGAAAGGGTTTTATAAGTAATATTATTTTGAAAGTGGCTCATAATTGGGCAATTAAAAAAAGTAAAATGGCTTCCTATGGCGATGGTGAAACAGGACTGGCTACCGCCATGATCAAAGCAGGTTATTCCGGTTCGGAAGTCAGCGCGGCGTTTAAAACAGGCCCTTATTCATATACTAACGCGGATACGCAAAAGATAGTATCTACAGCTGAAACAAATATATCAAACCAGGCAGCAGCAAATTTAACGCCGGCAAGTCCGGATAATAAAATTCATAATACACAAGAAGATGTTTTGCAACGGAATACGCAGTCAATACCTATTTGAGATAATAAATAAAAACAGGAGATCAGCTTATGTACGACCAAACAGGAAAACTGTGGTTTAAAATCATGGCATTTATCGTGCTGGAAGCATTTCTTTTTACAATCGCTGATATTTCCTGGGCCGCTAATTATCGCGATCAGCGCGGTTCACAGCAAATGCTGCTTGATTCTCAGAAAAATAAAAATGAGAAGGATAATGTCTCTGCTGAGGCGCTGAGTAATCAGCTGGTGCTTACTCAGCCGGCAATGCCTTATATGGGCTTTGGCCAAATTACTCCCCAAGGTCAGGAATTGGAATCAGTATCCTTAATTGATACAACGATCAGTGGACTTTCCATTGCCGGTAATGATCTGAGTGATATTTTTAAAACTCTGAAGAGTTCCGGTTGTTCTGTGAGTGAAGCTGGTTTTGGCGCGATGCGTCAGGGTTTTAATAAAAAGGAAATATATCATTCCTTGATCAGCGCGGGATATGATAAAGAAGAAGTAAAAACATTGCTGGGCAGTTTATTAATAATGGAAGAAGAGATAAAAAAAGATGAGGAAGAAGCAGTCCAAACAAAAACCGGGCCTCCTCAAGCACAGTCTGAACAGGCTAAAACCACGCTTAATCAAAAAAAAGCAATATTTGAAATCCCCAGCTTAACTGACCTGCCAGTGGAAAAAGATGTAACAAAAGTTGTGGAAAAAACCGTCCAACAAGGCGCGGTGCTTCGTCAGACAGTTGAATTCGTCCGCTTAATGCTCAATGAAGGAAAACGCGGTAAAGAACTTATCAGAATTCTTAAAAAATCCGGACTTAGCAATGAGCGAATTACCACCGCGCTCGCTCAATTAGGATTTAATCTTAAAGATATCATATCTATATTAAAAGACTCGGATATCAGCTGTACGGATATAGTTCAGGCTATATATAATTCACAAATCAATTACAGCGACAAAGATATTTATACCGCATTATTAAAAGCCGGATTTTCTGATGAGGAAATCATTAGTGCTTTAAAAACAGTGGGAATGAATGCCGTGGATATTTTAAAGCTAACCACTGAACTTGGCCGAAACATGATTCAAGTTGCTGACGCGATGGTAAAAGCCGGATTTAATGTTGCTGAAATTGCCAATGCCTACGTGCTTAAAGCCATGAAATGGACATGGGATAATTCCGTAAATGTAATCAATTGCGCGGTCAAAGCTTTTGACGCTTTTCTTACCAACATAGGCAAAAAATTCTCCTCAAAACAAGATCTAGCTTATGAACTTATTATTGATGATATTTTAGCAACCGGAGAAGTCTTGATCCAAGATCAAGATGTAATGACCTCAATGGCCGCGATCAAAAATGTTGCTCAAAACCATGGCATTGATTTACAGGGGTATAATCTCAGTCTGGATAGTTTGCTGGAACTTGAGGGCGTATCAGTGGTTCATTTGGATGGAAATCACTGGGTTACTTTAGTTGGTGTAGAAGGAGATCAGGTTACAATTATTGATAATGGCAAAGAAGAGGTTATTTCTCTTAGTGAATTTCAAATTCGTTGGGATGGAAATGTCTTAGCAGTTAATCAGCAGGAAATTAATCAAAATAAATTGCTTGATCTGCAGATGCGGGATATTCGCGGCGGCAGAGGTTTTAATCCTTTTAAAGCAATAAGTAACGTTTTTAAAGGAGTTGTAGAAGGTGTAAAAACATTTGTACAGGGGGTTGTGAATATAGTCAAAGGAGCAGTGCAGATGGCTATTGCAACTGTTACCTTGGACTGGGAGAGATTTAAAACCGGTTTTTGGACAGCCACAATGGGAACTTTCCAAACGCTTACTGCTCCTATCGTAACTTTATACCATTTCTTGCCGGAGAGTGTTGCCCGCATAGTTGGAATGGTTATTAAGACTATTATTATCGCGGTTTTTACAGTTATTGGCGGAATTATCGGAACAATTCTGGGAGGTAATACAAACGCGGGTATGGCTATTGGCGCTTTTGTCGGGACAATCGTTGGCTATTGTTTTGACTATGACATGGTTATGGCCTGTAAAAATAATGATGTCGATGCCTTTAAAGTTGTATTCAAAAGAATGATTATTGAAGCAGTAGTTAATGCTGCTGTGGCATTTTGTATGTCTTACGCTAGTGTTCCAGGTGGGAGTGGTACTGTGGCTGGTAATATTGCCAGTACTACAACTGCTGCAACTGCCGGAGCTGGAGTCGGAGCAACAACTGGGACTATGATATCCACTGCTGTTTCTAGTCAAGCAGTGCAGAATTTAGTAGTAAGTGCGGCAGTGAGTGCTTTAAAGCAAACTTTAGTAACTTATGCTTTGACATATTCTATGGATGCCGCTGGGGTTACTAATCCTTATCTTAGAGCTATAAGTGTGGGTGCAGCTGGAGCATGGGCTGGAGGCGATGCTGGTAAAATATCTTTCACAGAAACCGGCGGTTGGCAGATGGCAGATCTTATGTCCAAACACATAGCCAAACAAATGGTTGTGGGCGCGGTTACAAGTGTTAGCATGGAAGCAATTAAACAGCAAGGATATGAACAAGGTTGGGATCCTTTAGTAACAGAATGCGCGGCTTTAGCGGTTGGAACATTTGCTAATATTGGAATAAGTTCTGGATTAGGATTGCAGAACAATCTGAAAGCTCCTGCTCAAACAAGTTTTACAAGTCTAGTGGTAAGCAATTTTCAATCTTCCATTGGAGGACTGATTGGAGCCCTAGCGGCAAAAGTTGTTGACAGAATTTGTCTGGAAAATGGAGTGGATCCGATTCTTTCTGCGGCTTTGTCTTCAACAGTTGAAAATCTTACAGGATCACTTTCAACCGCGGCTTTTAGTGACCAGAAAAGTTTTAGCATGACAGATTTAGGAAATGCCTTAAAATCAGGATTAGGCGCAGGGTTATCTGCCGCGTATAAAGATGTTTTAATCCGTAATTTCGACTATTCAGAAAGGGAAGCCTCCGAGGCAGTGTACAATACTTCTGTTGTTGCCAGTACGGTAACTAAGTTTTATGATGCGTTTAGCAGCGACAAGGCAATAACAACTCAGGAGTTTAATTCAAAGCTTGATAACCTTATGCAGAGTGCTTTTACCAGTGGCTTGGAAGGTCTTGGTTTTAATAATGGATTTAATGGTAAAATGTCTTCATATGAGCAGGTTGAATATCTTGATACCTGGGATCAGGAAATAGATACCATGGAGTATCTAATGACTGCGCAGGGTTCTGGGATATATCTTGATGATGCTGGAGTGTATCGTAATGCTGACGGAAGTGAAAATACTTATCTTAATCGCAATAAAGCCCGATCAGATTATAATCAGGAATGGAAAGAAAAAAAACCAGAAGTTTTTGATACTAAAAAAAGCAGTTCAAGTGATACTGCCAGCGGAAATTTGAGTTTCGGGGATGCTTTGACAAAGACAATTGATACCAGAATGCTTTCATTCCAAACTACTCAGGCAAGTGCTAATTTTACTACAGCAGTTAACCGCTTGCATGTTAATTATAATATATCGCAAATTAATTCAACCGCAGATAAGCTCGGTGTAACCGCTCAGCTTGCCAATGGCGGTGGGGTGATGCTTACTTTAACACAGCAAGTGTTGAATAACCCGGCACTAAGAGATACCGCGCTTACAAATTTACTTAATTATGGTACTAATGCAACAATGCTTTATGGGGCAACAACGGATAATATTACTGGCATAATGTTTGATAACTCAGATAGTTTTTTTACTGGCACTGCCTCTGCTTATCAGCAGGAAAATAATGGAAAATTAGAGTGGGCTAGACCGGAAACGGTTGAAACTGGCTCTAATACATATATAAAAGCTGGAGTTAAGGCCGACACGGTTTATGATTTGGTTAATAATCAAAATCTTAGTTTTGTTGCCACTCAGACAAATTCTTTTGCTAATATGACCTCAACCAACGCATTCATCTTAAATGGAAATGTTTCTTATGACCAGACCAATGGAACTTTCTTTTTACAAAATGCTTCTTTTACCGCGCTTAATGGATTGAAAACTGTTGATTTTTCAACGAAACTTACCAATGGCGATAAAGTTTATGCCAGTGTTGTCAGTGATCAGGGATTTAATAATACGGTATTAAGAACTGGTACTGGGCAAAGCGCTGATGTGTATAAAACACAGCTGGGTGGAGTGGCTAAAGAATTAAGGATTGAAGACATTACTTCAAAAGCCAGCGATAAGGTTTCCTCATTAGAAGTCGCGCTGACTGTTAGTGTTAGTGGAAATCTGAATTTAGAAAGTGCTTCTTTAAAAGAAGTAAATAACAGACTGACAACT
>JAHITE010000041.1 GCA_018817585.1 Candidatus Omnitrophota bacterium | reverse complement strand
TACGCTCCTATTTTTAATTAAATAACTAAACAAATTACGCTATTTTAATTAGCTTACTTTTCTTTGGGAAAAATAAAAACAATAAAATCTTTATTTAAACTTAAAAAAGATACTGAATACAATAATTCATTTGTTGGGACAATATAAATTTTGGCGTCAGTAACCGGAACAAATTGTCTTTCCGCTAAAGCCATATAATCAGTTAATCTGCCGCCTGACGGCAAATGAAGTTTTCCCTCAACCCGGCTATTTTGCATGAAAATAGTAACTTCAATCTCAGATTGTTCAACTTTCATTTCTTGGCCAATCCTTTCTTTTTCGTCCATTCCATTAAACCGCCGGAATTCACAATCTCCTGCATAAAATCAGCAAACTTATCAGTCTTATATGATTTATCCTGCGTCGTATTGTAAATAATTCCCTGAGCCGCATCAACCTCAATAATATCTTTCTCATTTATTTTCGCGGAAATATTTTCGCAAACAAGTATCGGCAAACCAATATTAATCGCGTTGCGGTAAAAAATCCGGGCAAAATTTTCCGCGATAACACAGGATATTCCGCAGCCTTTTATCGCGATCGGAGCATGCTCCCGGGATGAACCGCAGCCAAAATTCTTACCCGCTACCATAATGTCACCAGCTGTAATCTTTTTCGGAAAATCTTTATCAATATCTTCCATGCAATGATCCCCCAGTTCTTTGGGATCAAAAGTTGTTAAAAACCGAGCAGCAATTATTTCATCAGTATTTATATTATCACCAAACTTCCAAACACAGCCTTTAAGTTTCATTGATTTTTCCTCTTTTATTTTTTAATCTATTTCATCAATTTAATTTTTAATTACAATGCGCGCGGATCAGTAATTTTTCCAGTTATCGCGCTGGCCGCGGCAACTGCCGGACTGCTCAAAACAACTTCACTGCCCGGATGCCCCATCCGGCCAACAAAATTACGATTAGTTGTCGCTATCGCTCTTTCCCCTTTGGCCAAAATACCCATATGCCCGCCCAAGCAGGGACCGCAAGTAGGCGTAGAAACAACAGCATTGGCTTTTATAAAAATCTCAATCAAGCCTTCTTTCATTGCCTGCAGGTAAATTGCCTGAGTCGCGGGGAAAATAATACAGCGAATTTTAGGATTAATTTTCTTTCCCTTTAATATTTGCGCCGCGATTCTTAAATCTGAAATTCTGCCATTAGTGCATGAACCAATAACCACCTGGTCTATTTTCATGTTTTTTACCTGCCTAACCGGCTTGGTATTGCTCGGCAGATGCGGCAGGGCAACCTGCGGCTCTAGTTTGGAAACATCAATTTCAAAAACCTGGTCATAGACAGCATCCGGATCACTTTTTAGCTCTGCCCATTTTTTTATATCCGCGGCCCACTTCTTTTTACCTTGCGCGCCTTTATAATCTTCAGCGCAAACTTGCTGAATATAATCAAACGTGATTTTATCCGGACAAATCATCCCGGCTTTACCGCCAGCCTCAATCGCCATATTCGACATGGTCAAACGCTCATCAATCGGCATGCGCTCAATCACCGGCCCGCTGAACTCCATGGCTTTATATAAAGCGCCGTCAACCCCAATTAAACCAATAGTGTACAGAATCAAATCTTTACCGCAAACCCATTTCTGAAACTTACCTTTATAAACAAACTTCATTGTCTGGGGAACTTTAAACCAGGAATAACCCGTTGCCCAGCAAGCAGCCAAATCCGTTGAGCCCATGCCTGTGGCAAAAGCGCCTAAAGCACCATAGGTACAAGTATGCGAATCAGCACCAATTATTAATTTACCGGGTTTAATCAAACCCACTTCCGGCAAAAGCGCGTGTTCTATGCCCATTCTGCCAACTTCAAAATAATTAGTTATTTTCTGCTCTTGGGCAAAATCGCGCAGGACCTTAGCCTGAGTAGCGCTTTTAATATCTTTGGCCGGAGTAAAATGATCAGGAACCAAAACTACTTTATTCCGATCATATACTTTTTTTGCTCCCAGTTTTTTAAATTGATCAATCGCGATCGGCGCGGTTACATCATTACCCAGAGCTAGGTCAACTTTGGCGTAAACAAATTCTCCGGCTTTGACTTTTGGCCCTTTTATATGCTGATTAAAAATCTTTTCTGAAATCGTGTACCCCATTCATCCTCCTCGTTGATCTATATTTTTATCTTTTTTAAAATCCTGAATATTATTTTAGTAAGAAAATCTTATTAATTATTCTATTTCTCTGACCATGGCGTCTTCATTACACTCCGGAAACTGAATGCAATTCAAACAATCATTCCAGATCTTATGCGGCAATTCAGCTTTATCAATTATTTTAAACCCGAGTTTTTTAAAAAAATCAGGTTTAGCGGTTAAAAGAAATATTTTTTTAACTTTCAACTGCTTTGCTTCAGAACAACAAGCATCAACTAATTGACTGCCCACGCCTTTTTCGCGAATTGATTCGTCAACAATCAAAGAGCGGATCTCCGCCAAATTATCCCAGGTTATATGTAAAGCACAGCATCCCAGAATATTATTATCTTCGTGATAAACAAAAAAATCACGCAGATTTTCATATATATCATTTAAAGAGCGCGGCAAAACAGCATGCAGCTTAGAGTTTTTATTTATCAATACCTGCACCGCGGCAGCATCTTTAACCGTTATTTTTCTGATCATTTTTTTCTCCGCTGATTCTAAAGCACTATCTGAATTGCTCCATAAGGACAAACATTTAAGCATAAACCGCAAGCAATACATTTATTCTTATCAAACTCAAGTTTCATAATCTTTCTATCTAAACCAAAAGCTTGCGTCGGACAAATGGTTACGCATTCAGTGCAATGCGTGCATTTATCCTCATCCCACTTAATATCTTCAATCAAAGATTCAATCTGAATCCCGATTTTTTTCAAATGCTTAAGACCTTTTTCGAGATTAAGCTGATCACCTTCTAAATCTAAAACCATTACGCCCTCTTCTTTAGGGGTAATCTTTACCTTAAGCAGATTCACAATTAAATCAAAATCTTTAATCAGCTGATAGATAATTGGTTTATCCAGTAATTGCTGGGGAAATGTCAGCACCACTCTTTTCTTATCTCGATTTTCCATAAGCTGCCAACCTTAATACCTATTTTTTGCACAAAATTGAACAAATATAGCGATTACTCCGTTTTTAATCAGCATAATCGCGAACACGCCTAATAAAATATCCACTGTTTTGGACAACAAAGCCACGCCATTAGCGCCTAAAACTGTCTGAAGTTTAGTAGCATTTCTAAAAACAATATAAACTAAAACCATATTTGCCGCGAAACTAAGACTGGTAATAATCAAACCATAACTACCCATCAATACCAGAATCATGGCAATAACGCTGGGGCTGATAATTATCGGAGTTGCTAACGGTAATATTTTGCTGGCTGCAGGATTAAAATTCAGCTTAGACTCGGGCTTAAGCAGATAATAAATTGACAACACAAATAATATAATCCCGGCGCCAATCTGAAAATCAGCCGAAGAAAGGCCAAGCAGCCAAGCAATAATCCTGCTGGCAATCAATACGCCAACAACAATTGCTGCCGCCAAGTATACCGAGCCTATCAATTTTTTTTTAATTTCTTTTGGCGGAATTTCCTGCGCGAAAAGATTAAATTTCGGCAATAAACCGATGGCATCCAGCGCTATAAATAAAGCGCAAAAACTCACAAACATCGCACTAACTATCCCCATGGCTATTACTCCGTTTTTAATACTATATTATCAACAGCTGCTGCTAAATCCTCAGCAATAAAATCCGGACGATCGACAAAATTACCCACTGCTTCTTGTTTTTTGGTATTGCCGGACAAAACTAAAATAGTTTTCATTCCCAAGTGCCTTCCGGCCTGAACATCTTTTTCAGTATCCCCGATAAAATATGCTTGTTTAAAATCAACCATCATTCCCACCACAGCCTGTTTAAACAAACCCGGCTTTGGTTTGCGGCAGGCACAATTATCTTCAGCCAAATGAGGACAATAATGAATTGACCAGATTTTTGCCTGATGGCGCTTGATCCGCTCCAACATCCGCTCAGTCAGATCAGCTAGACTTTGCGTAGAATACAATCTTTTACCCACGCCCTGCTGATTAGAAACAATAATTATCTTAAACCCTGCTTCAGTAAGTTTTCTAAGCGCGCTAAAAACTCCAGGTAAAAATTCAAATTCATCCCAGCAAGTAATATAACCATTCTCTCTGCCGCGGTTAATAACCCCGTCTCTATCGAGAAATATTATTTTTTCCATAATCTTTTCCTTAAATGAGAGTCTGATTTATGGAGCATTTTTGCGACATCAAGTCAGCAACTCGAATTTAGTCCGCAATGGTTGCGACCTAGCAAACATTTTCGGAATCATTATTATTTTCGCCTAACTTACGGAATGCCCTTTATGACGTCAAGTCAGCCAGCGCGAATTTAGTCCGAAATTTCTACGGCCAAATATAAATTTAGGATTCCTTATTCTAATATCTTACTTGAATCTGATATTATATATCAACAATATATAGTTGTCAAACCAGTTATCTCCAGGATGAAAAAGCCAGACAAACCGGTAATCAAACTTTAATTGAAAACAGTTTTCTAACTGATTGCTTTAAATCTTGCGTAAAAAATGCGGCAAATAGCAAAATATAGTAGAAAATCACCCAAATCAGCGGTATCGAACCTATATTAAAATACGCGCCAGGCAAGCCAGACAGGAAATGGGCTATGCGGTAAATAAAACTAATCAAAAACTCGCAGTTCAAAGCTAAAGCAGGAAAAAGTGCTGGGATTAAAGCCCCTAAACTAATAAACAGCAAACCGCTGGCAATCACTAAAAAAAGTAATGGGACAATAAACAAATTAGCAGCCACGGAAATCGGACTGATCAGCGAAAAATAATAAGCAACCAAACCCAAAGTACCCAGCCAGGCGCAAAATGAAACTCCCATCCCGGCAAGCAGATCCTGCTGCCATTTTTTCAAATTTAATCCATACAGCCAATCGGCGATTCTATTATAAAATAAGATAATTGCCAAAACACTGGCAAATGACAATTGAAAGCCGATTTCAAAGATCTGTCCGGGTATAAACCATAAAATCAGCAATGCCGCAAAAGCCAAAGCACTGTATGTGTCATAATCGCGATCAAGAATAAATCCCGCCAAAAAAACTACAGCCATGATCGTCGACCTGATCACAGATATTCTGCCCCCGGTAAAAACACAATAAAAAACAATAAATATTATCGACAGAAAATAACGCGTCCGATACGGGACCTGAATCATTTTAAGCAGAATTAAAACAATAAAAATAATAACCCCGGTATGCAAACCGGAAACCGCGAGAATATGCACGGTACCGGTTCTTTGCAATGCGGTATTAATAAATCGCGGCGCATTAGAGCGCTCTCCTAAAAGCATTGCTTTCATAATTCCCGCGGCATTGGGAGAAAGATATTTATCAATCAACTGAGCTTGCGCTTGCCGCAAGCTGAACATAATACGTTTAAAAGGATTGCCTAGATTTTTGCCGGTAAAATCAAATCCTCCGGTTTTACCAACAGTCAAAACCGAATATATTCCTTTATCTCTAAGATACAGCGGATAATCAAATCTGCCGTAAGAGAACTTATACGGCCTTGATATTTTACCGGATAGAATAATTTCCTGTCCGTATTCAAATCTGTGCTCCTGATAAAGTTTAACCAGAACTCTCCCCTGAACAGAATAACCCTTGTTATCCACGATCAATTGCATAATCTTCAGCTCAAAACTCTGATAATTTTTCTTCTTCGCGGGGTCGGAAATAATCCAGCCCAGAGCCTGCACCGGCATGCCCTTATAAGAAGTAAAATTCGCGATATGGTTTCTCGGAAGATTTTGTTCCTGAGGATAGAGACAATAACCCAGAAAAAAGCAGCTTAAGCCCAGACAAATAATAAACAATGCTTTTTTGCGCACAGTAAAAACAGCAGATAAATATGATAATATCAGACAACAACAGCTGAATAAAAAATTTAAATAAAAAACTGAACTTACAAAAATGCCGATAATATAAAATGCGCATATTAAAATAAGCGGTCGTTTAAGCATGATCTCTTTGTTTGCAGGGGGAGGACAACGTTGTTTAAAGTTTCAACTATTCCTGCAATTCAGCCTCTATCTTTTCTTTTTGACATACCTGTCGCCCTTTTTCCCTGAACGTGCTCACAGCAGCCTCTTTTATGCCCACATCCTGCCTATCTGCTTTCCATTCAAT
Organism: Candidatus Omnitrophota bacterium; assembly: GCA_018817585.1. GTDB lineage: Bacteria > Omnitrophota > Gorgyraeia > B26-G9 > B26-G9 > JAHITE01. The sequence continues at coordinate 48,924 of JAHITE010000041.1, read as the reverse complement.
CTTAAATACTTAACTAAATACACCAAAACATTCCGAGCCTGCCTTACCGTATTTTTCCGTGTCTCTAAGATCTCTGCTTTTTCAACATTATAATATTTCGCTACCATTCTGATTAAACAATCTATATCTTTTATCGGAGAAGCCCTCTCTTCAGCTTCTAATTCCTTGTACACCTCTTCCACCCCTTCTTTTACGAATTTTTCATATGCTTCCTGTGCCGATTGAAGCCTTTCACCAAAATACCCCAACACTTCGTCTCGACTAATTATTCCTTCTCCAGAATCATTGCTCCCCGTTAATTCCTTATGTCCGGTCCAACGATATTTACTCATTTTTTTAAGGTCTATTATTTTTGAACAACGTTGTCCCTATTATAGAGATTGATTCACGGCACGCAATGCTTCCGGATTGACACTCATATCCAGTTCTTTTAATTCCCTCGCAATGACCGATCTGAAATAAGCTTTCAGTTTCGCGGCAGTAGGGTAGTGGTGGGTTATCCCCGAACCATACTTCTTCGGCATGATAGAGAGACGCGCTATATCTACCATCTCGCGCAACTTGGACAGAAACGCGTCAAAGGAATTAATTGTATCGGGATATTCCGCTAAGAGTTCCGCGATTGCTTCAAAAATTATTGCCTCAAAATTTGTATATTGGCCCTTTTCTATTTCTGAAGGTAGAATAGCATCTAAAAGGCCGAAAACCGCGCGCATTTTTTCATCCCATTGCGCGGCAGAAGTTATCTCCGCGGCTATCTGCCGATTAGAAAAAACTGCGTTAGATACTTTCAGCGCCGGAAACACCATGCTGCCGTTAGTCCTGAGGTATTGAGCGCAGGTACTCACAAATAACATTAAAGTATTCATATCACGCATATGCGGCTGAAAAGGCTTTAGCGCTTCAGGTAAACGGCTAAGCAGGAAAGCATCCTGATACGATAAGGAGCTTTCTCCCGGCTGAACACGCTCAAGCTGTTCGATCAACCCGTCAACGGGCGTGTCTTCAAGCGATAATCCCATTTCCTCAATCAGATTAACCCAGGCAACAAAAAAAGAACTCAAGCCCTTATCTTCTCTCGGTAAACCGGTATCGCTTTCTATTTTTTTCCGGATCCACACAACAGCTCTATTCATTGTTTCGTAATCCGTTACATATGTCCGTCCTTGAAGCGGTCTGCCGGTCACATCTTCCAGCGGCTGTCCGTTAGAATAAACCAGCAGAGAATTGATCACCGGCACATTCGCGAGACGGGCAACAAAATTTGTAACCTCCGATACTTCTGAAAAATAATACGTATTACCTTCCGATTCATCTTCTTCTTTGCTTATTAATAATCGGGTCATATCATAGGCCTGGCCTCTATCGGCAAAAAAACCGATAAAAGTCCGCACAAAATCAGCGGCTTTTCTTAGATCTTCGGTCTTTGCGGAAGATATTTTTTCTGATGACGTGATATTTACAATAGAAATTATCTGTTCGCCGGCTTCCTCATAAAACCTTATCCATTCCTGGGAAGAGGCATGGGGAATTAGAGCCGGGCTCTGCATCAGTGTCCGCATAAAACGCAGCACGCGTTTCTGGGTATCGGCGCGAATCATTCTTTCGTTCCTATCTTGATTGATACCGGCAAGGACCGATACAACTTCATCCGGGCAAAGACGATCACAGAGATCAATCGCAAACTCAAACAACTCATCCCTCAGGAATAGCTGGTCAAGCTGATCTCGATTTGATATTGATAGGGGCGCATTGATCTGTACCAAGATTTGATTAAGATGCTTATTGAATTCTTCGAGTCCTGTTTCCTGCCGACTCAGCGCTTGAAGTAAAGAAAAAAAACTTTCTTCAAACGGATCCATGTGCGGCAAATCTATTTCAGCGCTGATATTTTTTATTGATTCCAGTATGCTTTTTGCCGAGCGTGCTCCGAGCCGGATACTAAGATCGGCAACCTCTCCGATCCTGCGTATTCTCATAAATTGCCCTAACTGTTTTTCCTGCAAATGCCCTTCCATTCCGGACAATTCCTCTGCCAAAGAAAGCGATTCGGATAATTCAGCAATATTTTTTAGGTGCGGCGCTATTGTCTGAACAAAAAAAGTAAGTTCCGTGATCGATAAATTTTTCACCCTATCGGCGTCCGGATGAGATTGCGTGGTGATAATCTGCGCTGTTTCCCATAATTCCTGAAATAATTGCATAAGTTCGCCCTTGCTTTCTATGCCTGCGGCAAGGTTTTCATGCTTAAGAACTTCTGTAATTAAATTAAAAGCGTTTGCTTCAAAAAGCCCCTGTTCCCGCGCAAAAGCAAAAAGCGATTTTCCTACCGGCAAATAATCTTCCGCCGGAATACCGGTATGCTCAAGCAGTTTTAACAGCGCGCGCGTATTATCCGGATTTCTGCGCGGATAAGCGGCACGGACACCGGACAGAAAGTGTTCCGGGTTAAAGGAACCGCCGGTAGAAATACAGAATACTATCGCGTCTATTTCGTCCTGCAGTACCGTGTTTCGGCACACCAGTTTTCCGTTAATATATAGAGAGGCATTAACGCTAAGAGTGCGCATAAAATTTCGGAAACTGTCCCGGATCAAAGGCTTCTTTTCTCCTTGGATCTCCGCTTCGTTCAACAGCAGCACTAACGGTTTATCTGCGCGTATCGCCTGCATGGCCGCGATGGAAGCAACCTTTAAAATACAGTCTTCGTATAACGCACCGCTAAGCCATATCACCGGTAGTTTTTCGAAAGATAATATCTTATTGATTTTTTCACGAATACCCGGAAGATGATCTCCTGCCACAGACAGTATAGAGAAGGATAATTTTTTGTCCGGGGCATGACCGCTTTCCGACAAATATTTAATAACATTAGAATGCACAATACGTTCAGATACCATTCCGGACAAATTATTATTACTCTGGTAATCATCAACGTGGATCTCTCCGATAGCAAGAGCATTCAGCATTTCCTGAAGCGGCGGCGGGGACGGCAGCACTCCCAAAAATCCTTTCTGAAGAGAGCCGGACAGAAGCTCCAGGGACGGAGATAAGGAACTGGATAGCTGCGATTTTTTTCCCCGGCAAGAGTCGCCACCTTCCGCCATAGTAACATTGTTGCATATAAGCGTTGCTATAATGCTAACATGAATAATCGGTAATAGTTTTTTTCTCATCATGACAGCCATAACTCTTTCATTGCAGATAAAATACAGCCTCAATAAAGAATGCCTTTCTATCTGCACTTATTGAAGGCCAGAAATTCCTTCTTAAACATGTGGTAGGATTAGGGGACATACTATACCTATACTACTATGGCCTTACCATAAACAAATTTTATCCGCTTATGGCTTTTGACCCCTTTTTTTAGATTGATTGAGAGACCTGTTGTATGGATAACGGTTGAAAAAGCTGTATAACTTGAGCGTTAAAAACATTATCCGGGACAGCCAAGCCTAAACCAGGCATATCCTTGTGTAATTGAAATTTGGTAAATATATATGCATGCTTTCTCCCCAGAGTTGCCGCATAAGCTTTAATGCTCCTATCCGAAGAAGAAAGCGCTTCTATTATTACGTCGCCAAGCGCAAACTTAAGGTTATCGATAATATCCGGAGTCATAAGATACGTATCCTCAGCCGCAACGATCATTGTATCGAAATTTTCTAAAACAAAAGCCGAGGCAGAAAGCCTCTTGGCTAAAGGCAGCTTCCCGTAAAAATTTGCGTTAAAAAATACTTCCATGAGCCGCTCATCAAGACCGCAATGCTTAAATATCGACAGAGCAGCGAAGGCCTGCAGAGAATCACTTAAGCGCTCCAGGTTTTGCCCTTCGCCTACCAGCCTTATATATGTGTCTGCGGTTGCCTTTTCAATATCATCTATTGTTTTCGGGGTATGCAAATAATTATTTTTTATTCCGTAAAGCATAATCGCCGCATTTTTCAGAACAAAACGCGCTGCCGCTGCCTGCTCTTCCGGTTTACTTTTTACAAAATTTATCTCATAAAACGTTTCTAACAGCAGCGAATCCAAATCCACTGCCCTAAATAGCCTAAGATGACGAACCGCTTGCAAAGACCGATTAAGCCGCTGAGCAACGTTACTGTCCTGAATCATATTTATTGAAGCCTCTAAAAAAACTTTTTTGTCTGCCTTTTTCGTAAATAACTCAGAAAAATATTTAAACCCGATTTCCAGCGCAAAACCTGCCTGCGCATCATTACCATTTTTCATAACCCATAACAGCCCATTTTGTATAGCCGCGAATATTTGCCTTTGCTCCTCTAGGCTTAAATAATTAAAATCAGGACTTAACATAATTGCGCTCGCGTGGGCTAATAAATCATCAGCGGATAAAGTTTCCAATTGCGCTAATAAAATCCGCATCGCTGCATTTCTTCCCGCTTTCCATCCCTGCAAATCAGAAATTAAAGATCCGACATCGCCTGCGACAGCATGGGCGAATAAATCCTTTGCGGAAACAAGATCCAATTGCGCCAGTAAAGTCCTCATTGGAGACTCTCTTTCCAACTCCTCTATACGCCGAAGCATCGATAACGGTATCGTTACAGCTTCTTTGGCCGCAGATAATACTTTATTAAGGTCAAAAGGATAAACCTTGGTATCAAATAAAAAATTCCCGGCATCCGACCTATGAGAACTGAACAACTCATCGGTTAGCAAATCGCTGTCGTTAACTGAAAAAAGAATATCTAAATCTATTCCTCTAATAAGCTGATCAATTGATCTCAACTGCGATTCCGTAAACACATGCCTAAATTTATCCACAAGGATTACCGCAGACTCGTTAATCTTTTTATCGGGATAATAAAGCGCATCGTTTATTATATTCACGACAAGCGCCTTGACTTGCGCGAGCGCATCCGGGGTTAGGTCATAGATATTTCCCGGATTAATAATCATGGTATCGTAATTGTTTAAAACAAAAGCCGCGGCACGAAGCCTTTCGGATAAAAGCAAGTGCCCGCTTAAATTAGCCTGACAAAACACTCGCATCATCAGAATATCCATGCCGGCCTTCTTAAACGACGATAGATGCCGGAACGACTGCAAAGCATGATTAAGCCGAACGGTAACGTCCCTGTTCGAAATCATCTTTATTAAATACTCTAAAATCTCTGCATTGTCTTCTCTTTCCAAAAATAACTCATCAAAATATTCCTCCGCAATATCCAGCGCAAACTCCGCCTGCGCACTATTACCATTTTCCATAACCCATACCAGCCCTTTTCGCATCGGTGCGAATAATTGCGCCCGTTCCTCAGTGCTAAAATATTCAAAACCAGGATTTAAAATGATTGCCGCAGTACGAGCTAAAAAAACTTCCGCGGACATATTATCCCCCATGGTCAACTGTTCGACTAAAAATTCCATTTGGGCATTCTCTACGTAAAACTCAATGTTGAGATTTTCCGGCTTACCTGCTTCTCTCAGAATATACAACTGTCCAAGCCGTATCCCATCATAAGTGCTATACAATACCTCCGGCTTAAACGGAAAAGCTTTTATGTTAGACAAGAGCCTTTTAGTTCTTTCATCTATTTTCTCAACTGAAAAATGCGGCATATTTTTGAGAATCTCGTATGGTCCATAATCGGGTTGACGGAATTCTATCTTTGACAAAGATGTTGTCCTTGAAAAATAGTCTGGAGGAAGATTTTGAATAGCAAAAATTCCTCCTCCCACTAAAGCCCATAAAACACCGGTAATAACGACGGGATGTTTTTCTATTGCTCCGGAAACCACCTCCCGCACTCGTTTAATCCAGCCCTTTTCCTGTGACCTGGCAAAACTGGCAGCAATACTTTTATCCGGCATTCCAAGACGCGGAGATAAAGTCGAATATATCTCATAAAAACCAGACGCGTCCGAGCCCTGCGCGTAGGAAGCCGCTGGGATGAGCAAAAAGGCCTGTATCAGAATTACCGCGAGAATTTTCTTGATTTTTTCCATAATAATAGTCTTCTATTTATAATCACCTTAAAATTAAATGTTGGAGAAGTATATCACATAAGATGAACAATTTCAAGGCCATCAGGCGGCCCGCATGGTTATTTTGTTAGTTTTCTGGGTTTTAGAAGTTATGAAGTCAGGTCTAAACTATTAGGAAAAAGGGGATTGAAATCTACCCCAGTAATCTCTACTTTAGTTCCATCTGGTTTTGTATATTCAACCTTTGATATACAATTGTCCTCTAAAAAATGACAACATCCCATATAAACATAGCTTAAGTTAAAAATTCTAAAACAGACAAAAAGCCTGCGTAAAATCTCTCTATTACTAATTTTGTTATCCGGTTTTCATTCTAAACTTATCTGGTTTTTAATTTTTTCCAGTTTTTTCAAACCAATACCTTTAACCTTCAGCAAATCATCTTTTGTTTTAAATCCGCCACGCGCATTACGGTAATCAATAATCCGCCCGGCAATTACTTGACCAATACCAGTTAATTGAATAAGCTCTGAACTTGCGGCAGTATTCAGGTTAATTATTGCCAAAGGATTATCTGGAGTTTTATCTAATGATCTACTATTTGAGGAAATTTCCTGGGGCTGAACATAAATAACCGCATCAGCAGTCTGCGGATAATAGCGTTTTACCGCGGCAAGCAATACTGCTAAAATCAGCAAACCAAGGATAACCAGAATCACTTTTTTTTCTTGTATTGAAGAATCTAGCATTTTTTTACAGATTATTAAAAACAAGTTTAATATTAAAGCAACCAAACACTCAATATCAAAATAGTAAATTACTATTTACTAAACAATAATGTTTACTAGTTTTCCTTTAATCACAATGATTTTTTTAACTGGTTTAGCTTCAATCCATTTTTGAATCACCGGATCCTGCCGCGCTTTTAGCTTAAGATCCTGTTCACTGATCGCGGCCTCTACCATCATTCTTGATCGGACTTTGCTGTTAATCTGCAGAACAATCTCCAATTCATCTAGTTCTAATTTTTTCAAGTCAAATTCCGGCCAGTTTGTTTTTACAATGGAAGTATTATTTCCCATCTCTTGCCAAAGTTCTTCACACATATGCGGGGTAATCGGGGAAAGCATAATAATTAGATTGCTGATCGCGTCTTCCAGAACACTATTTAAAACATTCGCCTCCTGCGCCTGCTTGATCGCCGGCACCAGAGTATTAGTCAATTCCATCATTGCGCTGATCGCGGTATTAAACTTAAATCCGCCCCGCATTTCATGACTGATTTTTTTAATCGCGCTGTGGGTTTTAAATTCAACTTCTTTTTCAAATCCCATGATTTGCTGTTTTGTCGCTGATTGTTTTAAAGCAATCATATCCTGGGCCAGAGTCCAAACCCGGTTTAAAAATCTCCAGGCGCCGTCCATGCCCCGTTCATTCCAATCAAATTCCGCTTCCGGCGGAGCAGCAAACAAAATACAGACACGCAAAGAATCAGCGCCGAATTGTTTGATCATTTCATCCGGATCAACAATATTACCTTTAGATTTAGACATTACTTCCCCGTCTTTTAAAACCATACCCTGAGTAAGCAATTTATCAAATGGTTCTTTAAAATCAACCATGTCAATGCTATTTAAAAACTTGGTAAAAAATCGAGAGTAAAGCAAATGAAGCACGGCATGCTCAATTCCGCCAATATACTGATCAACCCGCATCCAATAATTAGCTTCGGTTTTATCAAAAGCCGCTTGCTCATTGCGTGGCGAACAGAAACGCAGAAAATACCAGGAAGAATCAATAAACGTGGCCATGGTATCAGTTTCCCGCTGAGCCGGGGCATTGCATTTCGGACAATTCACATTAACAAATTCTTTAACTTTTAACAAAGGACTGCCGCCTTCTCCGGTAATCGCGATTTTCTCAGGCAAAGCAACTGGCAGATCTTTTTCCGGCACTGGCACTACACCGCATTTATCGCAATAAATCACGGGAATCGGAGTTCCCCAATAACGCTGACGGGATATCAGCCAATCACGCAAACGAAAAAATATGGTTCTTTTGCCGATTTTCTCCTGTTCCATCCAATCCGCGATTTTTGCCTTAGCAGTTTCATTATCCAGGCCATTAAACTGCGCGGAATTAACCAATATTCCCGGATCTTCATAAGCCTGTTTCAACTCATCGATAGCAAGCTCAGGCTTTTGAGGATTGCTAATAACAATGCGCATAGAAAGAGCCTGATCTTTTGCAAAAAGAAAATCCCGCTGATCATGCGTAGGCACAGCCATGATCGCCCCAGTACCATACTCCATCAATACATAATCCGCTGTCCAGATCGGGATCTTTTCATTATTTACAGGATTGATCGCGTAAGCTCCAGTAAACACGCCTTCTTTTTTTAAATCAGTAGAAACGCGGACAACTTTACTTTTCTTGCTTGTGGTTTCAATAAAATCCAAGACTTGCTGTTCCTGCTGATTACCTTTAATAATTTGCTTTAATATCGGATGTTCCGGAGCAACCACCATATAAGTTGCGCCAAAGATTGTATCCTGCCGCGTAGTAAATACCGGGATTTCTTGTTTTGTTTCAAATTCTTTAAATAAAATCTCCACGCCAAAGCTTTTACCAATCCAGTTTTTCTGCATAGTAATTACCCGCTCCGGCCAGTTTTCCAACTTTTGCAGATCTTCCAGCAAATCATCCTGATAATCGGTGATTTTCAAATACCATTGATTAAGATCTTTTTGAATAATCTCGGTTTTGCAGCGCCAGCAGCCGCCGTTTACCACTTCCTCATTTGCCAAAGTAGTTTCACAAGAAGAACACCAGTTAACACTCGAAGCTTTTTTGTAAGCAAGGCCTTGTTCCATCATTTTCAGAAAAATCCATTGATTCCAGCGATAGTATTCATCGCGATGAGTAGAAAGTTCTCTCTGCCAATCATAAGAAAAACCCATATGCTTTAATTCTTTAACCATCCAGCTGATGCATTTCTCTGTCCACTCCTTAGGATCAGTATTATGCTTTATTGCCGCGTTTTCCGCAGGCTGACCAAAAGCATCAAAGCCAATCGGATGTAGCACATTATACCCGGCCTGCATGCGATATCGGGCAATCACATCGCCGATTGTATAATTGCGCACATGGCCCATATGAATTCGTCCGGACGGATAAGGAAACATTTCCAGAACGTAATATTTTGGTTTGCTTTCATCAACTACAGATGAAAAAACATTATTTTTCTGCCAATAAGTCTGCCATTTATCTTCTATTTTCGTAAAATCATAATTACTCATTAGCAAAATATCCCTTCTAATCAAATATTAGTTTATTAATCAAAATAATAGTGTTATTTATTTTAACATAAGCTGGGGTTTTTGAGCAAGGTGATTTTTGGAGAATAAACCAAAATAAATTATCTAATCATATAAGACAATTGACACTAAGCCTTATTTTTGCTATAGTTTGATATGTTTTTATAACTAAAATTTTAATTATCAGAAATTTTGTGGGGCTGTAGCGCAGTGGGAGCGTAGCAGACTGGCAGTCTGTTGGTCGAGGGTTCGAATCCCTCCAGCTCCACCAAATTTTTCGAACCCAAAAAAGGATTTATCCTCGGCTGTAGAACAAGTACATTTCACTGCCAGTTGGCTTAGTTTTATTCTTATCCCATTCCTGTTTAGCTTTATAATCCAGGTATATCTTGATCAATTTAGAAAAAGGATAAAACAATAAGAATATTACAAAAAAAAGCCAATAGTTAGAGCTTTTCATTGTGGCTTTTTTATAATCAATAGTATTCGCGGGAAATTTCAAGCATTTTATAAGCATGAACAAGCAATAAAAACCAATTAGTTTTAATCCGGAAATAAAATCTTTTGCTCCGGTTGGATTAAAAAACGCCCACATTCCCCAAGGCTTACCAATAGTTATCCAGTATATCGCCCCATAAAAATGGTTATTAAAATAATTAAAAACTGGCTTAAAATCATTACGCAAAACAATCCTGTTCATTTCATCAGAAGTTAAACGCCGCAGATGGGTTTCATCTTCATTATAAAACCGATTACCTTTATCTTTTTCGATCCCGTTTTTCTGCAGCATACAAAGCTTGTATTCAAAACTGCCGGCATTACCGCAAGGCAGAATAAGTAAAAACCAAGCTTTTTGTTTAAACAGCTGATTCATTTCAGCCCAAGTCTGACCAAGATCATCAACATGTTCTAAGACATGATTGGAAAAAACCAGATCAAACTTTTGATCTATCGCGCTAATTTGAGTTAACACCGAAAAAGAACATTCTTGACAGTTTTTTTTAGCATCTTCCACAGCAATAGAGCTTATATCAACTCCAAAAACATTCCAATTAGGCAAAGCCTGTTTTATGATTTTAGAAAATTCTCCCCTACCGCAGCCAAAATCTAAAACACTGCCTGTTTCCGGCAAATCCAGACTTCTAAGTAAATCAAAAACTCTCTGTTTTTGCTCAACGGGCCATTGCGGATTATATCCAGTATTATAGCGCTGGTCATAATAATTCTGAAAATCTTTTAAAGTTTTTTCGTTTTTCATTATTCCCTCTCAGCTTTATAAATTTATTTTAAAATTTTGCAAATATTTCTTTCTTATTAGTTTTACATATTACAAAATATCACAATTTTGAATAATCTGCAAACAGGCAGATAAAAAACTTGCTTTATTAAAATTTGCTTTTGTATTATAATACAAATTACAAATTAGCGTTATTTTAAATAAATTAACTTTGATTATTTACAATTTACTACTAACACATCTAAAGGAGAAAGCATGAAAAAAAGCATCTTATTGCTTTGTCTTATGACCCTATTCAGTTTTGCCTTCAGCGGTTTATGCTATTGCGTAACTCAAGAGACCTCAGCTCCATTAAAAGATAAACTTTCCCTACAACAAAAAAAAGTTTATGTCATTCCGATCAACGGAACAATTGATTTAGGACTTTCCGCTTTTGTAAAACGCGCGGCAGAGCAAGCCAAAGAAAAAAATGTTGATGCAGTTGTTTTCGATATCAACACTTACGGAGGGCGAGTTGATGCGGCTGATGAAATGGTTACAATTATTGCGGACATTTCGCCGATCCCCACGTTTGCCTATGTCCGTCATGCTGCCTGGAGTGCCGGAGCTTTACTGGCTTTAGCGTGTAAAGATATCAGTATGCAAACCGGCGCGTCAATTGGTTCTGCTGAACCAAGAATCATGGGCGTGGCCAATAATCCCCAAACCACTGATGAGAAAATAGTATCGGCTTTACGTGCTGGCTTTAAAGCAACAGCTGAAGCAAACAATCATTCGCCTAATCTTGCCCAGGCAATGGTAGATATAAACATTGAACTTATTCAGGTGGAATTTGACAATCAGCTGCTTATCCTCACCCGTTCAGAACTAAATGAGCTTAAAGTAAAAAATCCAAAAAAGCAAATTATTAACGAAAAGATTATCTGCAAAGAAAAAGAACTGCTTAATCTTACAGCAAATGAAGCTTTGGATTTAAATCTCAGCAACAAAACATTATCTTCACAAGAAGATTTTCTGAATTATTTAAAAACAAAACTAGATAAAAACGCGAATAATATCGAATTAGAAATATTCACCTCTAATCCGACTTGGTCAGAAAACATCGTCAGATTTTTAACGCATCCGATTATCAGCCCTTTGCTTTTAAGCCTGGGATTTCTCGGAATATTATTTGAGCTAAAAATGCCGGGCTGGGGAATTAGCGGAACTTTAGGTGTGATTTTCATTATTCTATTTTTCTGGGGACATTATCTGGTTGGACTAGCTGATTTTTCTGATCTGGGTATATTTGCCTTAGGTTTAATTTTGCTAGTTATTGAAGTACTATATATTCCCGGCTTTGGATTTATCGGCTTTACCGGCATATTATTTATATTTACCGGACTTATCCTTATGTTGGTAAAACATCCCTTTACTTTCCCTTCACTTGAATTTACTAATGCCTTTTACACCGTCGCCCGGGCATTTATTATTACTTTTCTCTTGGGTTTATTAGGGATTAAATATTTACCGCATAGCAGTATTTTCAAACGGATTCAATTACATGCCAGAGAAACAAATGAGTTAGGGTTTCAGACAAAATCCTTGCCAGAAAAAATTACTATTGGTACAATAGGCATATCTAAAAGCATTCTTCGTCCCAGCGGCAGAGCTTTATTTGATCAGGATATAATTGATGTTACAACTCAAGGCGAATTTATTTCCAAAGAAAAGCCAATAGTTGTTGTAAAAATTCAGGGCAATAAGGTCTTTGTTCAACAAAAAAAGGAGCAGATAAATGCCAATGATCTGGCTTAATATTATCACTTTATTTGTTATTGGATTTATTTTGATTTTTATTGAAGTAATTATTATCCCGGGTTTTGGCTTTCCGGGAATTTTGGGATTAATTGCTTTAATCGCTGCCTGCTACACGGCTTTTACCAGCTTAAGCCCGATGTTCGGAGCCCTAGTTTGCTTAATAAGCATTGGCTTTGTTTTTGCCATATTCAAGTTTCTCCCTAGAACAAAGCTCTGGCAAAAAACCCAGCTAGGACATACTGAACAAAAAAATCAAGGCTATCATTCCGGGCCGGAAGATACAGCTAAATTAAAAAATAAAGCTGGCACCACCTTAACCATGCTCCGGCCCAGCGGTACTATTTTAATTGAAGATAAACATTATGATGCTGTCAGTGACGGAGAATTTATTGAAAAAAATAAAAACATAATTGTGCTCAATATTGATAATAATAAAATTGTTGTCCGGGAAATAAAAGAAAATCTAAACCATAACTAAAAAAGGGGGTTATTATGCCAATGTTTATTCTAATACTATTGTTTGTTGGTTTTTTCTTTTTATTTGTTTATTTTATTCCAGTACGCTTATGGATTTCCGCCATTGCCTCAGGAGTAAAAACTTCCTTGTTAAGCTTAATTGGCATGCGTTTAAGAAAAGTTGATCCTTTTGTTATCGTCCCTTCAATTATCATGGTGCACAAAGCCGGACTTTCAGTTAATTCCGATGCCTTAGAGGCGCATTATCTGGCTGGCGGCGATGTAATCAAAGTAGTAAAAGCCTTGATTTCCGCGGATAAAGCGAATCTGGGTTTGAAGTTTGAAAAAGCCTGCGCCATTGACCTGGCCGGCAGAGATGTATTAGACGCTGTGCGGACATCAGTTAATCCCAAAGTTATTGATTGTCCTAAATCCGGACTATTGTCAGCGGTTGCTAAAGACGGAATTGAGGTCAGAGCCAGAGCCAGAGTAACTGTGCGGGCAAATATTGAAAGATTAGTCGGCGGCGCGATTGAGGAGACAATTGTAGCGCGTGTTGGCGAAGGGATTGTAACTACCATTGGTTCTGCTGATACTTATAAGGCGGTTTTGGAAAACCCGGATAAAATATCTAAAAACGTTCTGGAACGCGGTTTGGATGCCGGAACTGCTTTTGAAATTCTTTCTATTGATATTGCTGATGTTGATGTTGGCAGAAACGTGGGCGCGAAACTCCAGACTGATCAAGCCGAAGCTGATTTAAAAGTAGCCCAAGCCAAAGCCGAAACCCGCCGCGCCATGGCAGTTGCCCAAGAACAGGAAATGAGCGCGCGCACGCAGGAAATGCGGGCAAAAGTTGTGGAAGCTGAATCCGAAATTCCCAAAGCAATCGCGCAAGCTTTTCGTGAAGGCAAATTAGGAGTTATGGATTATTATAATATTAAAAACATTCAAGCTGATACTTCAATGCGCGAGCAAATCGGCGGCATGAATGAAAGAAAAGATTCCCAGGAAAAAGAATAGTAATTATCAGGTAAAACTATGGATGGATTATTTAAATTAGTATTTTATATTATTATTGGCATTGTCTGGATATTGTCTAATACTAAAAAACAAGCTTTATGGAAAGAGGACGATCCTAACTTCCCTCCTGCCAAGCCGAAAGTCAATCCTTTGCCAAAACCAAAAATGGACCAGCCTTTCCAAGAAGCAATGTTTTCTGAAGCTGCGCAGCCAGATAGAGAAGGAACCTTTTTCGAACCTGCGCAGCCAGCTCCTTTTGACCAATTTAAACATTCCTATTATGAGACAAAACTGGAGATGAAAAAAAAAGCGGTTACAAGAGCAAAAAAAAACTAAGATTAAGCAACCAGTACTTCAAACTGATTTTAATCCCGATGATTATGTGGAAAAAAAAGCAAAACCCTCCACTCCTGCTATTGTCAGTAATCGCAGACAAAAACAATCTTATCACTTGAAAAGCAGTTTAAAAGAAGGTATAATATGGTCTATTGTTTTGAATGCTCCTCGTTCTAAACAAGCTTTTAAGTGGCAGGCTAGTCCTTTAAACCGATAATAATCCATGATTATTCAGGTTGATTTCTAAAATGCCGAAGTGGTGGAATGGCATACACGTCGGTCTCAAAAACCGATGGTCGTGAGGCCTTGTGGGTTCGAATCCCACCTTCGGTACCATAAACACACACATTAACTTATGCGGTCTAATCTTGGCATAAGTTAATGTGTATTTATTTAAGGAAAGACTATGGGTGAAAACAGTTTTTTTAAATTCTTTGCCGGAATATTAATTCTGGCGATGATGATTTTTGGGTTTATGAACAGTCGATTTGAATTTGAATGTCCTTTGCCTAAAGGCGGATATTATAAAATCAAATGGATCAAAGAATCCAACCGTTTCGATGTATTCTACTGGCAGCCGAAAAAACAAGTAAAACCCCTACCCAAAAACAATATTTATATTGAAGGTACGCCAAAAGTAAAACCGGAAAAACCACAGTTCTAGTAAATAATCTTACTGATTATTCCTCCGCCGATAACCCGATCCTCTTGATCATAAAAAACCGCTCCCTGTCCAATAGTGATTGACTTTTGCGGCTGTAAAAACTCAAGCTGATAACTGTTATTCGATTGCTGTGATATTTGGGCTTGAGCCGGTTCATGATGATAGCGAATTTTTACCTTAGCTTTAAAATTCGGCTGTTTAAAATCCGGATGGCTAAAATAAGTATTATTAAGCACGCAGCCTTGATTATACAGTTCTGATTCAGTGCCAACAATAATTGTATTTTCTTTACGATTAATCCTGGTAACAAACAATGGCTCAGGATGGGCGATGCCTAATCCTTTTCGCTGTCCAATAGTATAAAATATTATTCCCTTATGTCTGCCGATTACCTTGCCCTGACTATTTATAATTTCTCCAGGCTGAGTTGAAAAATCTACCAGATAATTCTTAATATAACTCACATAATCCTTATCCGGAATAAAACAAATATCCTGACTTTCCTTGCTTAAATCAAGACCAAGATCAAGCTGTTGGGCAATAAGTTTTATTTCCTGCTTTGTCTTATCAGCCAAAGGCAGCAGCAGTCTGCTCAGTTTCAGCTGATCCAGCATAAATAAAACATAAGACTGATCTTTTTTTGCGTCTTTTGCTTTTTTAATCATATATATATCTTTTACTGGATCATAATCAATTCGCGAATAATGACCTGTGGCAAAATAAGCATCCTCTTTAACCGCGATATCCATGAGCTTGCCGAATTTTATCAGATGATTGCATCGCAAACAAGGATTAGGAGTATGCCCCAGCAGATATTCCTGAGCAAAATAATCAATTATCTCAGCTTTGAATTTCTGCTGAATGTCCAATATTCTGTGTTCAATATTAAGCTTTGCCGCGATTTTACTGGCAGCATTAACATGTTCTGACTCAGCCGATAACCGCAGGGTAATTCCGCAAACCTCATATCCGGCCTTTTGCAGTAAATATATACTGACCGAAGAATCAACTCCTCCGCTCATGGCCACGATAACCCGTTTTTTCATTTTATTTACCTAGAATAGAACAAAATTGATAAATAAAATTTCCGCTTTTTTCGAAAAAGTCTATCAATAAAAATTTTATTTATCAGCAGATTGTGTTGGGATAATCTTTTTTATATTTGTCATAAAACAGCAATACATTTTGTCGGGCAGACAGCAACGCATTTCTGGCAATTAATACATTTCGCGTGATCGATTACCGCCAGATTATCCACAATACTAATACACTTAACCGGACATTCCTTAACACACTTCATGCAGGCAATACAGCCGCATTTACAGTTTTTCATTACCTGCGCGCCTTTATCGCGCGAACGGCATTTTATATAAACTTTTTTCTCGCGCTCAAGCATATAGATTATATTACTGGGACAAACCGCAACACATTTGGTGCAACCCACGCAAAGATCAGGATTGATCAAAGGAATCCCATCAGCCCTCATACTAATCGCGTTAGCCGGACAAACAGTAGCGCATGTTCCCTGCCCCACGCAGGCATATTTACAGTTTTTCGGTCCCCCCATGGTTTTAACCGCAACCCGGCAATCAGCTAAACCCTGGTACTTGAATTTGTCTTTGGCTCTGGTGCCGCCATTGCAGGCAACAAC
Organism: Candidatus Omnitrophota bacterium; assembly: GCA_018817585.1. Classification (GTDB taxonomy): domain Bacteria; phylum Omnitrophota; class Gorgyraeia; order B26-G9; family B26-G9; genus JAHITE01. The sequence goes on along the minus strand of JAHITE010000041.1, from coordinate 32,485 downwards.
TGCCAGCGGTGTAATATTATGCAGATCAACAGCGCAAACTCCCAACTCTTGAGCAATCTGCTTTTTACTGTCCGCGCCGGACACCGGACAAGCAGTCAGTTGCGCGGTATCAGCCACCAAAGCTTCAGCCAAAGCCGAACATCCGGCAAAACCGCAGGCGCCGCAATTAACTCCCGGCAATAGCTCGGTAACCTTTTCTACCCGCGGATCAATTTGTACATGAAATTTTTTTGAAACCCAAGCCAGCAATACGCCAAATGCAAGGCCCAGACCTGATAAGGCCATAACGCCCAGTATAATTGCTTTCATTACTTATCTCCAAATCTTTTTGGTTTAACAAAGCGATCAATCAAAGGCGTTACCATATTCATTAAAAGAATTGAATACGATACTCCTTCGGGATATCCTCCCCACAAACGAATAATACTGGTGATAATCCCGCAGCCAATGCCAAAAATAATCTGGCCTTGGATTGTAACCGGTCCAGTCACATAATCAGTAGCCATATAAAAAGCACCCAGAATAAGCCCGCCGGAAAGAATATGCAGCAGAAAATCACCCCGTAATAAGCTGCTTCCGCCAAAAATCCAGGTAAATATCCCCACGGTTGCCACAAAACTCAGCGGCAGTTTCCAGGATATATATTTCTTAAACATTAAATACATCGCACCGATCAACAGCGCTAAAACACTGGCTTCACCAATACATCCGCCTCGTAATCCTAAAAACAAATCCTGATAAGAATAATTAATAATTTCAATGGGATTCAGCACATTTGATCTACTAAATCCATCTTTAAACACAGCCAAGGGCGTTGGCGCGGTAATTGCGTCAATGTTCGACAATGCCGGCCAGCGAGTCATTAAAACCGGAAAACTTGCCATTAAAAACACCCGTCCGATTAATGCTGGATTAAAAATATTAAATCCTAAACCGCCAAAAACTACTTTGGCAAATACAATTGCCACAAAAGAACCTAAACCCGCCATCCACAGCGGCGCTCCGGGCGGCAGATTATAAGCTAAAAGTAAACCAGTAAGCACTGCGCTGCCATCCATTAAACTGTTTGGCTTTTTTTGCAGATAACAGTTAAACAACCATTCACTGGCCATTGCACAGATAATTGAAGTAAGAATAATCCAGAAAACCGAAATACCAAAAGCATATACGCTAACCAAACCAGAAGGAATTAAACACACAGTAACACTCCACATAATCTTTGCCGTTGTTTCTTTAGACCGAATATGCGGAGAACTGGTAATTGCTAAATCAACACTATTACTCTTTTCACTCATCTTGTTACCGCCTTTATTAAACGTATCCCTGATAAAATTTGTCTTTTTGCCGGGCAAACATAAGTACAAGCACCGCATTCAATGCAATCAAATGGATTATATTGGGCTGCTTTATCCAGCTTGTTCATTTCCACACACAAACTCAAAGCATAAGGCAGCATCCCAACCGGACAAATATTTACGCAGCGGCCGCAGCGAATACAAGACTGATCAGCGCCTTGGCTAAATTCCTGTACTTCTTTTTGGCTTAAAACCAATATTCCGGAAGTGCCTTTAATTACCGGCAGATCATCAGTATATTGACTCATTCCCATCATTGGTCCGCCCATGATTATTTTTCCCGGTGTTTGCGTAAACCCCTGGCAAAAATCAAGCAGTTCTTTAAACCTGGTTCCAATTCTGACTTTTAAATTTGACGGCTGTTTCACACACTTGCCGGTTACGGTTACCACTCTTTCATATAATGGCTTAGCATTATAAACCGCTTCAAAAACAGCAAAAGCCGTGCCTACGTTACTGACAATAACTCCCACATCAAAAGGCAGTTTTCCGCTGGGCACTTCCCGATCAAGAATTGCTTTGATCAGCTGTTTTTCCGCGCCCTGGGGATATTTTGCTTTTAAACAAACTATCTCTATATTATATTTTTTCTCCACACATTTATTACGTAAAAGTTTTATTGCTTCCAGCTTATCTTCCTCTATACCGATAATCACAGTTTCTACCCCAATAATCTTTTGCATTAAAACAATGCCTTTGAGAATACTATTGGTATGTTCAAGCATCAAGCGGTAATCACAGGTCAGATAAGGCTCACACTCCACACCATTAATCAATAAAGTATCAACTGGTTTTAAAGGATTTAACTTTACTTGAGCGGGAAACGCTGCTCCGCCCAAACCAACAATCCCGGCGTTTTTAATAATTTCTAAAAGCTGCTCTTTGGAAAGTAATTCGATTTTAGTTCTTTTTACAATTGCGCTGTCTAAGGTATCATTTCCATCAGAATCAATAATCACTGCTTGCGCTTGTCCCAGTATAGGATGATTATATTCCAGAATATCCTTAATCACTCCGGAAAGGCTGGCATGAATCCGGCTGGAAATAAGCTTATCGCTGGTTCCGATCAATGTGCCAGTTTTAACCATATCCCCTTTTTTCACAACTGGTTCACAAACAGCACCAGTATGCTGACTTAAAGGAATAATAACCTGACTGGGTAATGGCAGAGTTTTTATTGCCATTTCTCGACTTAAGTGTTTAAAACCGTCTATATGTTGTCCGCCCTTAAAAGTTTTCATTTTTATCTGTCACCTGCCTGTTTATCAAAAAAATGGATTTCAGCCTAAAATTACAAGCTAAAAATAAAAGATTAGTTTATGATATCACAAAACCAAAGACTTGAAAACAAATTTTATTGACAGTGTATATTATTTATGTTATATTTTATCAATAAAGGAGTTAAAGATTTTCAAAAAGGAGTTTATCATGAAAAAACAGTTATTCAATAAAACTGATTTGGACATTTTAAAGGAAATTGGAAACATTTGCGCTGGCAATGCCACTGTTGCTTTATCCCAAATTCTGTTTAAAAAAATTGAACTGGAAATTCCCAAAGTAGAGATCATTCCGATCTCAGAAGTTGCCAAAGCGATTGATAAAGATAATCGTCCGATCATTGGCATACAAATGGAAACTTTGGGCGCGATAAACGGGCAAATTCTCCTCATCTTTTCAGAAAAGAGCGCATATACCCTGATGGAGCTTTTAGTCGGCAATACCAAGCAGCAAAAAGCCCGGCTAATCACCCAAATCGGAATATCCTCCTTAAAAGAAATCGGCAATATTGTTATCTCCTCTTACTTATCCACTTTAAGTTCTTTATCCAGATTATCAGTATTTCCATCATGTCCGCAATTTACTGATGGATTACCCAGTTCCGTGGTCAAGAGTGTATTCGGGATATTTTCTAAAACCAATAAAAATTTAATTCTAATTGAAACTGTTTTTACTGAACACTCCAGTTCCGTCAACGGTACATTCTTTATTGCCTTTGACTATAAATCAATGAAATTAATTTTAAAAGCCTGTGAAAATACCGCGAAAAACAATAATAAGACGAAAAAATGACAAAAACTTTTTCTGATAAATATGAAAATACTAAACAAGCTTTAAATCTATCCAGCCTGGAGGAAATAAGCCAGGTTCTGGGTGCTAGCTTTGACTTAGATAAGCTGTATCAGGTTATTCTTGATACAATTATGAAGCAGACTAATGCTGATGCCGGCTCATTAATGCTGCTTGACCATAACAAAAAAGAATTATACATTGCCGCGTCCCAAGGCATTAATAAAAATTTCGTTAAAAAAATCAGAGTAAAACTCGGACAAATTGTTGCCGGGATTGTCGCTGAAGCAAAAAAACCACTATTGATTGATAATAAAAACTTTCAATCGATATTTGGCAAAAAACCACGAAAAAATGTCAAATCAGCTTTGTGCGTGCCATTAATCGCGGGCAACAAATTAATTGGCGTTATTAATCTTAACCGTATTCCCGGCTCTGAGGCCTTTAGTAAAGATGACATTGATGTTATTTCCCGTTTTGCTTTTGAAAGCTCAATCGCGATTCATAATGCCAAGCTTTATATTGAAGCTGAAGAAAAAATCCAGCATTTATTCCGGTTTAATGTTATCAGCTGCGCGCTTAATGCCGCTTTAACTCCCATCAAACTGATCAGCATTCTTACTGACTGCATGTGCGAATTATTTGATTTTGATTTATATACCCTTTTAGTGATTTCAGATGATTCAGCGAGTCTCACACTATGTTCCCAAAATAAAATTGACAAAAAAACAATTAATAAATTAAAAAAAGAACTTAATCTGGTAATCAGAGGACTTAAAAAAAACAAGGTTTCCCCAAAAGAAATTGAATTAAATTTAATTAAAATCAAAAATCATCGCCAGATGATAAAACATCCGATTTTGCCTAAACATATTCGGGAAGTTATTAACGCGCCGATTATCACCAAAGGCAATACTTTGGGGATGCTGAGCATTTATTCTGTGGAGGAACACGGTTTTGATCAAAAAGACCAGCAATCGCTGAGTACTTTGGCAAATCAAGCCGCTGTTGCCTTGGAAAACGCGCATTTATACAAGAGTTTAAGAACAACTTATTTGAGTACAATCAAAGCTTTGGCCCAGGCTATTGAAGAAAAAGATGAATATACCCGCGGTCATTCTGATCTTGTATCTTATTATTCTGTGGCCATTGCTGAAGCCTTACAGCTTCCTCCAAAATTAATCGAAGGAATCCAAATTGCCGGCATATTGCATGATATTGGAAAAATTGGAATTCCCGAGAAAATTCTCAGCAAACCCGGCAGTCTGACCAAAAACGAATACGAAATAATCATGAAACACCCGACTATTGGCAAAAGAATTCTCGAGCCCGTTAACTTTTATTGGGCGGATTTAACCGCTGATTCTGAGAAAAAAGTTAAAAAGAAAAAACGCTCAATTGTGGTTGACGCGAAAATCATTCAGGAAATCCAAGGTTCTTTAAACGCTACTGTATCCATCCTTAAGGAAATTGATCTTTCTGAGGAAATCAAAGCAATGATCTATCACCATCATGAAAAATACAGCGGCGGAGGTTATCCTACTGGTATAAAAAAAGAGGAAATACCCATTGGTTCACGCATCCTGGCAGTTGCTGATACCTTTGAAGCAATGACTGCTGACCGTCCGTATCGTAAGGCTTTTTCCACGAAAAAAGCCCTGCGGTTAATAAATGAATGCGCGCCTTTTCAGCTTGACCCTAAAATTGTTGATATTTTTACTAGGCTAGTTAAGCAAAAATGTGTTATAGTTAATTAAGCTAACTCTATAAAGGGGGATATATTTCCATGGAAAATAAAAATGACATTAACTTAGACGCGCTTTGCATAGACATGCTTAAAGAAGTCGGGCATATCTGCACTGGCAACGCGGCCATTGCCTTATCGCAAGTTCTTAGCCAAAAAGTTGAATTAACCATTCCGGATTTAAAACTTATAGATTCAGATAAAGTTTTAGACGAACTAAAAGGAACTCAGGAAATACTTGTCGGAGTAAGCGTTCAGCTGCTGGGAAAGCTAACTGGAAACATTGTATTAATGTTTCCGGAAAAAGGAGCTTATAGCTTAATTGACGCGGTATCACAGTATCGTAAAGAACTGGGTAATGCCACTGAGTATGGAGTTTCTTCTTTAAAAGAAATCGGCAACATTGTTATCTCGGCTTATCTGGCGACTTTGTCAACATTCACCAGACAAGTAATCCTCCACTCTACTCCCAATCTTATTTGCGGAACACTGGAAACAGTATTTAATGTTGCTTTTAACAAAATAAAAACAGAGCCTACTAAAATTATTATGATTGAAACTTTCTTTAAAATCGCGGATAAAGATATTGACGGCAGTTTCTTTTTGATTTTTGAACCAACAATGGTTTTAAAATTAGTTGAGGATACTAAAAAATCTGTTGATAGTTAATAAAATTTAATAAGTCTCATCTATAATTATTTTATTGAGCGCATTTTCAGCTGTTTAAAATTCATACCCGAACCTTCACTGGGCAAAGCGGCAACCGGCTCAGTTAATAAAAAATCACCTTTAACAATTCTTTGCTTTAAAAGTTGACAGATTTGTCTGGCTTTATAATAACTGGATAAACCCGCTGTCGGGACTTTCTTGCCTTTTATGGCAATATGTCCGGACTTAAGCTCCTGATAACTCACATATCCCAGATTTTGCGCTTTGCGGTTAGGATAAGCATCGCTATAATCAACTATCGGCGCGAAAATATCCTGATCTTTAACTGCCACAAAACTCACCATTTCCTGATCAAGAATGGGAATCGGAATGCCCATGCCCAAAGCCAGACTCACACCATAGCCTTTTAAAGATGCCCCGCGTACCCATTCCGGACTCATTTGTTTTAAATCACCGTTTACCGCGAGAGTTCCCATCGGATCATAGGGTACACCGCCTTTAGTTCTTTTGCCATCAGTAGAATGCTGCGTCCCATGCCAGAACACATAACCAATACCACCCCCGAGAAATATTCTGGTGCCAATGCCAATGGTTCTAAAATAAGGGTCATTTAATAACGGTGATAATTGCCCGGCGCTGCAATAGCTGGCATTTGCCATTTTCGGTCTTAAAACCCCCATATAAGTATGAATTGCCTTAGGGGAAAGATTAACCGCCACATTGTAATTTTGATAGCAATTGCGGGGATTAACCAAAGTCGCTTGATTAATGTCATTAATATTAATCAAAGTTTCCAATTCTTTGCGCGGATAACAATCCGTGCCATAAGCCTCGGCTTTAAAGCGAAGATCCCTGCCTGCTACCAAATCTTCAATCACATGACCTCCGCCGTATTTAAATCTGCCCGGGCCCATGCTGTTTGCCGAATCTTTATCAGAGATCTGCGCCGCGCCAATGATCATATCCACCGCGGCTAAACCGCTGTAGCATTCAACATCATTTAGCCAGGATTTTTGAATCTTCATCTTAGGTTTCGAATGTCCGATATTAAATATGGCCATCGAAGAACACATTGGACCAAAAGTTCCGGTAGTTACCACATCAACATAATCCGCGGATTTCTTAATTCCCTTTTCTTTAACAATTTCGAGCATTTCTTCTTTAGTAACAACAATAGCCTGACCTTTTTTAATTTTAGCATTTATCTGGGCAATAGTTTTAGCCATTTATTCCTCCGTTTTCAGTATTGCGTCGTGCGTATCGCGTATTGAGTTTTGCTCTATTTGCTTATGACTTGTGACCTGGTTCAGCATATCCGCGGCATTTGATCCGCTATCGGCACATCTAATATCCGGTCGCTTCCGGCTAAAGTGCTTAAATAAACTTGTTTTTTATGCCCGGAGACAACTTTGCCAATAATCTGGGCTTTTCGGCCAAACTGATTTTCATGCATTACTTTTATAATATCCTTGGCTTTATTTGGCGCGACAAAAGCAAGTAATCTGCCTTCACAAGCCAGATACAAAGGATCCAAGCCCAATATTTCACAAGCACCGCGAGCCTGCGAACTAACCGGCAAATTTTCCTCATTGATTTCAATGCCCAGATTAGAATGCTCCGCGATTTCATTTAAAGCCGCAGCTACACCGCCCCGAGTCGGATCACGCATCACATGCACCGCGTCCGAGAACTTGAGCATATCAGCAACCAAACCATTTAAAGGAGCGCAATCACTTTTTAATTGGGTTTTAAACTTAAGACCTTCTCTTTGCGACATAATCGAAACCCCATGCTCACCGATTGTTCCGCTGACAATAATCAAATCTCCGGGCTGCGCATTGCTGGAAGTTATTCTTGCCTTAGTTTGCTTTATGCCAATCCCGCTGGTATTAATAAATATCTTATCGCAATGGCCTTTATTCACAACTTTAGTATCACCGCAAACTATTTTCACATCAGCCAGAGCCAAAGTTTTTTTCATGCTGATAATAATTTTATATAAATCCGCGATAGCAAAACCCTCTTCGATAATCACGCCGGCGCTTAAATATAAAGGTTTCGCGCCCATCATTGCCAGATCATTAACTGTGCCGCAAACCGCTAATTTTCCGATATCTCCCCCCGGGAAAAAAATCGGATCAACCACAAAAGAATCAGTAGTAAACACTAATTTATTATTTCTGGATTTTAAATCAAGCACTGCGCCGTCATCCAAGCGATTAAGAATCGGATTGCCAAAATTACTGATAATCATTTTATTAATCAGCTTTTGCATTACTTGCCCGCCATTGCCATGAGCCAGAGTAATCTTTCCCTTATCCATTGCGTTTGCCTCCATAGCGATAATATGCCGAACACGCGCCCTCAGATGAGACCATACAAGGCCCAATGGGCATACTCGGATTACAGATTTTCTTAAACAAAACGCATTGCGGCGGATTAATAATTCCCTGAAGAACGTCCCCGCAGCGGCAAGCAGTTTTTTTAACTTTCAAAACTTTTACCGGAAAATGCCGCATCGCGTCAAAAGCTTTATATTCCGGACGGAAAATTAAGCCGCTTTTTTTCATTACCCCCAAACCCCGCCACTGAACATCGCTGACTTTAAATACCTGCGCAATCATTTTCTGAGCAAATAGATTTCCCTGAGTATTTACGCAACGGGCATACTGCATTTCCACTTTGGGCTGTTTGCTTATCTGCTGGTTAAGCAGCATCACAATCGATTGAAGAATATCCAAAGCTTCAAACCCGGCAATAACACAAGGGATTTTATGTTTTTTAACTAAAAATTCATAAGGCTTCGCGCCGATTATCGTACTAACATGACCTGGCAAAAGAAAACCGCTGATTTCACTTTTCGGAGAAGCCACCAGCACTTTTAAAGCCGGAGGAATAATTTTATGCGAAGATAAGACATAAAAATTTTTCAATTTTTCCTGTTTTGCCCGCTGAACTGCCGCGGCAACCGTGGGAATGGTTGTTTCAAACCCCACGGCAATATGAATTACTTTTTTCTGTTTATTTTCTCTGGCAAAATCAAGCGCGTTTAAAGTCGAATAAACAACCCTGATATCCCGGCCATGAGCCTGCATCTGGCGTAAAGTAGTTTTTGTTCCCGGCACTTTAATCATATCACCAAAAGTCGTGATAATCGTATCCGGATATTCGCAAATTCCAATAGCGCGGTCAATATCCTCCTGAGAAGTTACACACACCGGACAGCCAGGCCCGGCAATCACCCGGATATTATCCGGCAATATTTTACGAATCCCATAGCGAAACATCGCTACTGTATGCGAACCGCAGACTTCCATGATTGATATTGGTTTATCCAGCTGAGTAGCGAGCTTATGAATAAGCTTGATCAGCTGTTTAGCTAACTTGGGATTTCTAAATTCATCAACATATTTCATAATTAAACCTAAATCTGTCACAAGTCACAAGGTAGGGGCCGCGCTTGCCCCGGCCCGTAATAATATACAATTATCCAAAACCAATGAAATCATTAATAAACGGGCGCAGGCAAGCAGCGCCCCTACAATTTCTAAAATTATTTGAATTATATAAAAATCAACGCGTTAACTCGCTAACCATCCTTATACATTTCTTCCAATAGTCTAAGCGTTTCCTTTGCATCAGCTTCATCGATTTTTTCAATAGCAAAACCAGCATGTAAAAGCACATAATCTCCCACTTTGACATCCGGAGTCAGATCAATTCCGATTATTCTTTCCGCGCCGCCGGCACTGGCAATCGCGGTAAGCCCATTAATTTTTTTGATTTTTACTGGTATGCCAATACACATAATAATCTCTCCGTTTATTAATTGCAATATAACAAAGTGCTTTACACAAAATTATTTATTAGCTGAAATTCGGGCAGCCAGCAGAGCCTGGCCCAAAGCTAAGCCAGCATCAGATAAAAATTCTGGGCCTGGACTGTGCGCGTGAAAACCTTGTTTAACTAAATAATTATTTAATTTTTCTAAAATGATCTTATTAAAAAACACGCCGCCGCCCAAAACAATCTGATTAGTTTTAAGCTCCTGCCTTATTTTCACTGCCATTTTGCCTAAAATCAAAACAAAAGTATTATGGAATCTTGCCGCGATATTAGCACTCGGCTGTTTAGCTTGAATATCCAAAACAATATCTTTGATCATTTCGCGGATATCGACAATAAACATATTGTCTTGCTTGTTTATCGCGAAACCATAAGCTTTATGTTCAAGAGAAATTACTTTGCTTGCCTCGATTTCCAAAGCAATTGCCGCCTCGGCTTCGGAATTTACATTCAAACACAATCCAGTCAAAGCGCTGACCGCGTCAAACAATCTGCCGCTGCTGGAAGCTAAAGGCGAATTAATTTTTTTCTCAATCATTTGGATCAATAGATGGATCTCGTATTTTTTTTGCTTTATCCAGGCCATCGGCAGGTCAAGCAGTTCCTGACCATAAACCATATACAACAAAGCCACTGCCACACGCCAAGGCTCGGCTACGGCCTTGTCCCCGCCTGGCAAAGCAAAATAGCCAAGATGCCCTAAGCGAATCGCCTGCTTAAAATCATAACTAATAAACTCACAGCCCCAGACTTTTTGATCACTGCCAAGGCCAGTGCCGTCGCAGGCAATGCCAATAACTTTTTGTTTTTTTATGCCCAAAGCCGCGCAAGCTCCGGCAACATGAGCAAAATGATGCTGAATCGCCATAACCTGGCTTTGTTTAAACCGCGAATCATGCAGTTCTTCCGCTAACCTTGAACTGAGAAACATTAGATTCAGATCACGCGCGATAATCTGCGGTTTAATCCTTAGGCGCTTTATTTCACTGAGAATACTTTGTTTGTAATTATCGTAAAACTTGGGATTTTTAAGATCAGCAAATCCTGAATACAAATAAGCTTTCTGCTTATTTAAAATACAATAATTAGCTTTTAGCTCCGCGCCTAAAGCTAAAATCACTTTATCCCCGGCTATGGACTCAGCTAAATCAATTTGTATAGGAATCTGGCTATTCGGCTTCAATATGTTTGATTTCAATTTCCATTCCCGGCCTCTGCTCGATTTCCAAAACAGCACCATTGGCTTTTGTATTTTCCGCTAACAAATTAAAACAGCTCTGCAAAGAATCCCGCGTGATTAAATTAAAATCTCCAACCGCAAGCTTGATTTTATTCACGCGCTCATAATCATGCGCTTCCAGCTGTTTAAACACAGCATTGATTATATCCTGGGCTATTCCCACTTCATGCATTGCAAAACCGCCTTTCTGCTTGATTAAATTCCGAATTCCGGACGGTATGACTATAATTGTATCAGTTTTTTAAAAAAATTTAAAGCAAACAATACATCCCGATAATCACATCCCGATAATCTAAACGCTGGAAACATTAACTGCCAGATCACCTTACTCGCCTTAAATGTTCAAATCTTCCTGATACTGATCACACACCGACTCATCCGCTAATTTCACCTTGCTCTTATACGCGCCTTTAGCCAAAGCATGCACGCAAACCGGACAGATTAAAATCAGAAAAGCCGTTACAAACAAAGCTTTAAAACCCGTAGCGCTAAATCCCTGGCAAACAAACACGCCGAGCATAATACTGCCTGTGCCCAGAGTAACACTTCTTGCTGCTGCCTGCAGCCGGGTATAAACATCCGGCATGCGCAGTAAGCTGAGAATCGCGATGAAATTAAAAAACAAACCAATTATAATAAGCAAACGACCGATTTCCGGCATAATAAACCCCAAATATAAATAATAGTTATGAGTGATGAATTACTAGTTATAAATTAAAAGCTAAAAATAGTTAATAATTATGAATTAAAAACATTTTTAACTCGTAAACAAGTTAACCCATTAACTCGAAAACTTTTTCCGTATTCTGTTTTTACTTTTGACTATTAGCTATAAGCGCTTTATGCTTTATGCTTTTATTTTTTCATTCATCATTCATAATTCATAACTAAATTTTGTATCTCTATTGATCAAACCTCTTGCCTTCGAGAAATTTCGCCAAGCTCAGGGCAACAATAAACGACTGCAAAGCCCAGATAAACGCAATATCCAGATACCAGTCTTTCCGAGTAAACACCGCTAAAATTCCGCAAAAACCAATAACCATCATCCCCATTATGGTCATCGCGCAAGCCCGGTCAGCAGCAGTCGGACCAATAAACACCCGGATCAAAGCACTTAAACAGCATAACAGCAAAAAAAACAATGTTTTACTTAAAAACACCCCGGGCATCAGGAAAATCAGGAAAATTATCAGACCTAATCCAATGCTGGTGATAAACCAGACTAATCTTTTATCAGAATCAGTTTTTTTTGTTTTCATTTATTCAAATGCCTTTTGGAGAATTGTTTCAAATCTAGCTGCAATCAATTCAGTTGCTGCCTTTATATTTTGACTTTCCACATCCAAACAATGGACATAAATATATCCCTTATTCTGATCAATATCCACAGCGCAAGCTCCTGTGGAAAAAGTGATTGAATTAGCCAGCAAAGTTAGACCCACGGCTGTTTTAATCTTGGTTTTAATCTTTACAATTCCCGGATTTATCGGCAGATCCGGATGTAAAACCCGGTAAGCCAAATCAATATTTGCCCGAATCCCCTCAATCAATAAAACCAAAAAATAAACCAACAGCCAGAAATAACGTTTAATGTGCACCACAATATGCGGCCGACGCATAAACATATCTCCGGTAATCATCGCCACAAAACCGCTAACCAAAACCCCGGCTGCCAGCCACTGGGGATTGATCGGCCAATTTAAGCCTAGCCAGATAATTAAACAAACCACAAATAAAACAATTTTACTTTTCATTTTCCGCCTTAAAAACCGCTTTTGAATATTTTGTTGTAGAAAGAATAGTTTCAATCGCTGGTTTTAGAAAAATCTCTTTATAATCTGCTGCTAAAAGCAGATTCAAGCCTAAACATAAACCCAGCATCAGCGACAAAGACACTGCCAGAGAAAATTTAATTTTCTTTAATTTTAAATCCGGCTGCCGGTTACGGCTGTTTAGCGCCAAAAACCTTTGCTGTTTAATAAACAGAATCACGGCCAGACATACACAGAGGAATGCTCCCAAAGCGGAAACCTGATAGCCTGCCTTCCAAACAGCGACAATAATAATCAGCTTGCTCCAAAAGCCAAGAAATGGCGGAAAACTGATAAACGCTAATTTGCTGAAAATAGTATTAAAAAAAGCAATTGGTCTAGATTTAAAACTATATTTTAATTGCCCTGAAAATTGTTTAGGATAAGCCTGATAATCAATTAAACCCGCGTTACAAATTACCAAAGCCGCGGTAATCTGAGCATTAAGCAGCTGTAAAAAACCGCCAAAAATTGCCCAGGGAGTATTTGTCGCCATGGCTAAAATAACCAAGCCAAATTCATTAATCAGATGATAAGCAATCCCTTGATTGTTTGATTTTGTTTTATACAGCCAAAACATTGATCCAATCATTGCCGCCAGGGCAAACATCCGAACAATCGCCAGACTCTGGTCATTTGGACCAATAATATTAAAATATATTCTTAAAAAAGGATATATTCCCAATACAGGAACAATCACAGCCAAAAGCATTGCTTTTCCCGGAGCAAGCGCTGCTTGATTAATATCAGAGACCCAGGAATTAAACGGAACAATTCCCGACTTAAGCAATAAGCCTAAAAAAAACAAAGCCTGAATAAATAAAACCACACAGCCCATTGCCGGATCAGACACGATATGCTGACGCAGATAAAGCTGATTAGCAATATCCGCTAAAGCCAAAGTTGACGTAAAACAATAGCAGACAACAATGCCCAGGAAAATCAGAGCTGAAGCCATTACTCCCTTGATCATATACTTAAAGCCAAAAGCCAAAGCCTTTGCTTCTAAAGAAAAAACAAACAAAGCATAACTGGCAATCGCGGTAACTTCCATAAATAAATACAGGGTAAATAAATCCCCGCTGATAATAACCCCGTTTGCTCCGGTAAGCAGCAGCAAAAACAAGGCATAAAATTTCCACTTGCCTTTCCAATTATCGATATACCGCAGGCTGTAAACCATAATACAAAAAGTTATTAGATAAACACTCAACAGAAAAAAAGCCGCCAGCCCATCAACAATAAAAGTAATTGCTTCTGGCAGCTGCCAGCCAGCCAAACAATAAACATAAAGTAAAGATTTGGTTTTAAACGTAAATAAGTATCCGCTGAGCAGCAATAAGCCAAAAACAATAATAAATAAAATCAGATCAGCATTAAAATTCTTTTTTCTGGCCAGCAAAGCCAAAAGAAATACTCCCAATAAAGGGATTAAAATAAATAAAGGAATAATTTGTTGAATATCAAGCATTATCATCTGTTTCTGGTTTATTTTTAATTTTAGTTTTAATTATCGCTTTTAAATCAAATGTCTTAAATTCCTGATACAAACGCATGGCCACGGCCACAAGTAAAGCCGTTACCGCTAAGCCGACAATCATCGAAACCATTACCATTGACTGCGGTAAAGGATCAACCATAAACCCGATTCCCTGATCAGCCGCAAAAACCGGAGCCTGGCCTTGCCACCGGAATCCCATCAGGACTAATAAAATATAAACCGCGTAATTTAAAATCATCGTGCTGATAATTAATTTAATTATATTTCTTTTGACCAGCACTCCGTATATCCCGATTGAGAACAAGATAAAACATAAAAAATAGATCATGATTTATCAGCCTCCGGTTTAAGCGAAACCAGGTAAATAAAAATAACAAAAATTCCCGCGCCAACCTGCAGACAAACCGCGATATTCAGCAAAGGAATACTTCCAATCATCAATAAACTCAAGAGTTCCCCTTTATCCTGAAACAAGCTTTCGAGAATTGAATTATTTCCGCTGCCAAATAAGCCAATTACCATAAACAAAAGCAAACCCAGAGTAGTAAAAATTATCGCCCAGGTTTGGCTTAATTTCTCTAAAGCAGCGTCCTTACCAAAAGCCAATACCAGATTCAACAAAGACAAAGCAATGATCGCCCCTCCGGCAAAACCACCCCCAGGAATAATATGCCCATGCAAAGCCACATTGATTCCATAAACAAAAAGCACGCCCACAGTCAAACGAGTAACTGTCTTAACAATAATGCTCATTCCCTGCTCCGCCTGATCATTATCAATAATTCCGGTTTTACTTTTAATCTGCTGGTTTGGCTTGTTTTTCATTGTTTAGATTTCTCTGCTATTTTTTATTTGAATTATTACTCTTAGGACCCGAAAGGGCCATTATCGCGATAACTCCGGTAAATAAAGCAACCAGCGCCACAAAAGTATCAAAAATGCGGTAATCAAGGGTAATTGCCGCCACAGCATTGGATACAGTTGTCTGGAACAATGCCTCGCTTAAATATGTGCGGCTGATCCGCATTAAAGGCTTACCAAAAATCGGCAGTTTAGCAATCACATATCCTGACGCGCCTAAAAATAAACTCAGGCTGATTAAAACACAGACAAAAGTTCCATGATTTCTTTTAGACTGCTCAACCCGCGAGTCAGAAGAAATCGTTGCCCGCACCAGAATAATCACTAAAACAATTTCCGCGATCAGCTGAGTCATGGCCAAATCCGGAGCTTTGAGCAACAGAAAAGCAGCTGACAAACACAAGCCAACTGCTCCGGTGATAATAACTGCTGAAAGCAGGTCTTTGATTTCCAAAGCCAGCACAGCGCCAATAATCATTAAAATCAGTAAAATATACAGCTCAATCATATTTTCTCTTTATTTGCTTATCTAATAAACTACTCTGATTTTTTAAGATAAGATTGCTGATAATCAGCAGATAAGGCAAGGCTATTCTGATAAGGACATACAATAGAAAATCAAACCATAAACGCTAAAAACTTAAACCTGAAATATTATAATTAAAAATTAATAAGCAAAACTATTAATTTAATATAGCGTTAAAATTCATTCGATTAAAAAAGTTAAAGGATAATTACCAGCTCTAACTTTAACCAACCTGCCCTTACTTTGAAGCCTCCTCCATTTTTTTCAACTGCCAATATTTTACATAGCTTAGCAGCTGATAAGTCGCCCATTGCCAAGCCATCATAAAACCAATCAACCCATCTTTAAATCCCTGTTTTTGCACATACATTTTAAAAAACCGGGAAAAATAGCGAATCAATGCCAGATTTAAACTCATTTTCCGTTTATCTCTCAGCCATTTTTGCGCCTCTAAGGTACTCTGCACATTCATTTTATTAACCAGATTAGCAAAATCACTGTAGCAATAATGAATGATCTCACCGCTCAGCCGGCCTTCTTTTTCCCCTTTAGCTAAAAAAGCCCGCGGATGAATTTCCGCGTCTTCATACTTAAATTTATCTTTTTTAAATATTTTCACTCTGCTTGCCGGATACCAGCCGCCGTAACGAATCCAGTAGTTGCTGCCAAAAATACTTTTCATGGCCACAGAATAAGCGGCAAATTCCGTTCCATTATCTAAAAACTCTTTAATCTGGGAATACAATTTGGCACTGACTCTCTCATCAGGATCCAAAGTTAATACCCATTGATTTTTCGCTCTGGCATAAGCCCGGTTGCGGATCGAGCCTTCCTTATCCCAGGTATCATGATAAATCGTCGAATTATAGTGCTTAGCGATTTCCAAAGTTTTATCCGTGGAATGATTATCAACAATCACAATCTCATCTGCCCAGGAAACTGACTCCAGACATTCTTTTATATTTGAGTCAACATTTCGGGTAATAATCACAATACTGATTGGTAATTTTTTCAGTTTACTATCTTTTAGCTGTTCCGACATATTTTTTACCCTTCCATATTTTTCATACAAGCCGCGTAAACTTCCCGCGGTGTAATTGAATTTAAACATTGTTTAAAAATCTGCTGCTTACATTTAAACCGGCATGGCGAACAAGCCAGAGGTTTATAAAACACAATATTTCTCGGACCAATCGGCGCGAATTTTCTCGGGGTTGTCGGCCCGAAAATCGTGGCGCTTAAAACTCCCAAACAGCTGGCCAAATGCATGCCGCCGCTGTCATTGCCCACTGCGATGCTTGATTGTTTAAGGATCGCCGCGTCATTCATCAGCTCTTGGGAAAACTCCAAATCAATTTCCGCGGGAATAACCGGCTGATGTTTCATCTGCCTGGCAATGCTTTTAAACAGCTCCAGTTCCTTAGGGCTTCCTAATATTATAATAGTATACCCATTATTTGCAAACAAATCTCCTATTTTCGCAAAATACTCAGGCAGCCAGTTTTTAAACTCCATACCGCAGCTGGGCATTAAAGCCGCGATTTTCCCTTTTTTGCCTCCCAGCATTTTCGCCGCGTTATTCATATATTGCGAGTCAATGTTCAGATCAGCGGCAAAATTCTTGGGCATATCCATGCCTAATCTTGCCGGCAAAGTAAACAATTGCTCTAAAATATGCATTTTTTTATAATTCAGCCAAGGCATATTCCAGTTTGATAATAAAGGACTGGCGCTGAGCATATATTTAGTACCCAGCATCCGCAGCCAAAAACTAGTCTCAAACCGTCTTTGGGTATCAATCAGCAAATCAATCCCCTGGGCCTGAGTTTTACGAAACTGCCAATATTGCTTCATCCGCCTGCCTTTATCCGGACGTTCATAATCAATATATCCGTCAATTGAATCAATTGAATCAAAGATCTTCTGAAATCTCGGATAGATCACTCCCATATATTTTACTTGGGCATGAGGAAAAGCCTGCTTAAAAGTTTTAAAAAAACTAGCCGCGACCACCAAATCCCCCAAGCCGCCGCCGCCTTTATAAATCGCGATAGTCTTCACATTATCCTGGAGTTTTTCAAACAGCTTTGTCTGTTGAAATTTTTTAAAATCAGCTTGCTTTAAAAAATCAAACTGCAATGGCTGCATAATATTGCTTTGCGGCTCTGCTTGTTTTTGATTATCAAAAGTTAACTGATCAGCTGTATCTGTATTTTTATTAACTTTCTTCATTTTTCAAATTTCCTTTGGTTTAAAACAACTCAGCCAATGGCCTAATTTGATTTGGTTTAATTCCGGTTTTTCCTCGGCGCATTGGGCTTGGGCTTTATTACATTGCGCGTAAAAGCAGCAGCCTTGATTATCCAACGGCAAGATCTGCTTTTCCAATATCGCGCTTTGATTTTTATTTAATAAAAGTTTTTTTTCAAAACTAGGCATGCTGTTTAACAATATTTTAGTATAAGGATGCGAAGGATTTTCATACAGCTGATTTACGCCTGCCTGCTCGACAATCCTGCCCTTATACATCACGGCCACATGATCACTAATATATCGGACAACATCCAGATTATGAGCAATAAACAAATAAGTTAGTTTATATTTAGACTGCAGATCTTTTAATAAATTCAATACCTGGGCCTGGGTGGATAAATCCAAAGAAGATACTGCCTCATCGAGAATTAATAATTCAGGATTCGTGGCCAAAGCCCGGGCAATCCCCACCCGCTGTCGTTCTCCGCCGCTTAATTGATGCGGCAGACGATTTTCATATTCCGGATTTAAGCCCACATTAATCAGCAATTCCTTAACTCTTTGGGCAATTAAAACCTTTTTTTGTTTAAACGCCTGCAAAGGCTCGCTAATAATCTTTTTCACAGTTAATCTCGGAGAAAGACTGCTGTAAGGATCCTGGAACACAATCTGGATTTTTTGGCGCAAAGCACGAAACTGATTTTCGCTTAAATCCGTAATTTCCTGATCCTGAAAATATATCTCTCCCGCGCTGGGAGCAATTAATTTTAAAATTATCCGCGCTAAAGTGGATTTACCGCAGCCGGATTCACCAACCAGCCCTAAAGTCTCGCCGGATTTAATTTCCAGACAAACAGAATCAACGGCCTTTATCTTTTTCCTAAGCGGAGAGATAAAACTTTTATTCAGCTGATAATATTTGCTTACTTTATTTAGTCTGAGCATAGCCAGCAGCGGACCTCCTGATCTGGGTTTAACTTAAATAATGGCGGCATTGCTTGAGCGCATTTATCAAATTTCACAGGACAGCGGGGATGAAACCTGCAGCCCTCGGGAAAATTGCCGGATTTAGGCACTTCGCCGATAATTGCTTTTAGCTTGTTTTGCTGATTATGTTCTTTTTTCGGAAGGCATTCAAATAAACCCTGGGTATAAGGATGCCGGGGATTAGCTAAGAGTTTTTTTGCTTGAGCAAATTCCACTATTTGTCCGGCATACATCACCGCGATATAATCGGAAAGTTCCGCGATCACATTTAAGTCATGGCTGATAAATAAAATCGCCACCCCTGTTTCCCGCTTTAATTTATCAAGCAATAAAAGAATCTGCGCCTGAATTGTCACATCCAAAGCCGTGGTCGGCTCATCAGCAATCAGCAAAGCCGGACGCGGAATCATGCTCATCGCGATCATTACTCTTTGTTTTTCTCCGCCGGATAATTGATGCGGAAAAGCCAGGAGTTTTTCCGCGGGCATGCTGATGCCCACTTGCTCCAACTGCTTGATTAAAAACTGATTAGTTTGCTCTGGTTTTATTTCCGGGCGATACAGCCGCGCTACTTCGGCTAATTGCTCTTTGATGTTCAGCACCGGATTTAAACAAGTTGCCGGCTCTTGAAAAATATAAGTAATCTCTTTGCCCCTGATTTGTTTTAAATCTTTTTCTTTGATCTGATTGATTGTCTGGTGCTTAAAATTAATTTCACCGGAAATAATTTTGCAGTTTTTCCCAGGCAAAAGATTAGTCAAAGACAAAGCAGTCATTGTTTTGCCGCAGCCGGATTCACCGACAAACCCCAGCACTGAGTTTTTATTAATAAAAAACGACACATTGTCCACCAGAGGGATTTCCCTGCCCTCAGGGACAAAACAAGTTGTCAGATTTTTAACCTCTAAAAGTTTTTCCATGTTTTTTATGTTTCCGCGTTTGCGCGTTGATTTTTATATAATTCAAATAATTTTAGAAATCGTAGGGGCGCTGCTTGCCTGCGCCCGTTTATTAATGATTTCATTGGTTTTTAATAATTGTATATTATTACGGGCCGGGGCAAGCGCGGCCCCTACCTTGTGTCCTTGTGACCTTCTTTATTTCCTAGGTATCAACATATCCCTTAATCCCTCACCCAGCAAATTATAGCCTAAAACCGTAATAAAAATCGCCAGCCCCGGATAAAATGTCATCCACCAGGCAAGACCTAAACTGGCTTTCGCGTCCATCAGAATATTCCCCCAGCTGGGAGTTGGCGGCTGAACACCAATGCCTAAAAAACTCAGACTTGATTCAACAAGAATAGCCGCGGCAACCCCCAAAGTCGCGCTGATCAGCACCGGGCCAATCGCATTAGGAATCAAATGGCGGATAATTATTTTAAAATCCGAAACACCGCAAGCCCGGGCAGCTAAGACATAATCGCGTTCCTTTAAACTTAGGATCTCAGCTCTGACCAAACGGGCAATGCCCATCCAGCTGGTCAGGCCAATAACCGCCATAATAATCAGAATGCTTGGTTCAAGCAAAGCCACCAAAGCTAAAATCAAAAATATACTGGGAAAGCAAAGCATAATATCCACAAACCGCATAATTATCGCGTCAATCCTGCCGGCATAATAACCGGCAATCGAACCAAGTAATAATCCGATCAGCACTGATATGCTCACAGCAATCAAACCCACAATCAAGGAAATCCGCGCCCCATAAGCCATGCGGCATAATAAATCCCGGCCCAGCAAATCAGTACCCAGCCAATGCGCGGCGCTTGGCGCAAGCAAAGAATCAGTAATATTAATATCATTCGGCTGATAAGCAGTTATAAACGGCGCGAAAATCGCGAACAAACTGATCAGAAAAATGATCAGTAATCCAGCACTTGCTAATTTATTTTTAAAAAGTTTTTTCATAATGTTTTAATAATTTTAGAAATCGTAGGGGCGCTGCTTGCCTGCGCCCGTTTATTAATAATTTCATTGATTTTTGATAATTGTATATTATTACGGGCCGGGGCAAGCACGGCCCCGACCTAGAGTCCTTTATCCTTGCTGCTTTTTCAACTCGTCAACCCGCTAACTCGCAACTAATCGCTGTTCCTAATGCGCGGATCAGCATAAAAATAACAAATATCAGCAATTAAATTACCGATTAAAGTCAGCATTGCTCCGATAACTAAAACTCCCATAATCACTGGATAATCCCGGGCCATTACCGCGTCATAAAATAATTTGCCCATGCCCGGAATCGCGAAAATTGATTCCGTGATTACACTGCCGCCGATTAATCCCGGCAAAGACAAACCAAGAATTGTGATAATTGGTAAAAGCGCGTTTTTAAAAGCATGACGAAAATAGATTTTTTTATCACTTAAACCTTTGGCCCGGGCAGTACGGATATAATCAGTTTGCAGCACATTGATCATATTAGTGCGCATATAACGCGATAAGCCCGCCAGGCCGGTAAACGCGGAGATTAAAATCGGAAGAATCAAATGCTGGCTGAGATCAAGAAATTTGCCCCAGATGCTGAGACTATCAAACTGAATGGATTTAAGACCAGACACGGGAATCCAATGCAAAGTCACGCCAAAATACTTCATTAACAGCAAAGCCAGCCAAAAAGTCGGCATGGCAAAGCCAATAAACACAAATACAGTCATTGCCTGATCAAAAAAACTTCCCTCCCATACCGCGCTGAACACGCCAATCGGTATGGCAATACCTAAAATCAGCAGTAAAGATAAAACACTGACGCATAAAGTAACCGGAATTCGTTCAGCGATTTTCGCGGATACCGGACGGCTGTCGCTAAACGATACGCCAAAATCCAGACAAAGCATCCGCCGCAGCCAACTGAAATACTGAACAATAATTGGTTTATCCAAGCCATAAAGTTTTTCAATCCGCTCTCTGACTTGAAGACTAACTTTTTGATTTAACTGCAGCTGAACATCCGTGGGCTTTCCCGGCGCGAGATGAATTACCAGGAAAGAAATCAAGCTAATACCAATCAATAACGGTATCAGCATTATTAAACGTTTAACAATATATCTGAGCATTAATTATTTCGGTTGATTAAATACGCGCTAGTTATTATCTCTTTTGCCTGGCCTGAATAAATCGAGGAATCGGTCTTCATAATCTTTATAAATATGCCATTTATCTAATTCGCTTTTCAATTCCTGAGCTTTGGAGATATCCTTTTCCGCAAATTTAAAAAGTTTCTCGATTTTAGCTTTAGCTGATTCTGGCAATCTGGTTACCGAAGCTAAGCTTTGTTTGATACTTTCGATATCATCTTCATTGATCGGCCCAGGAGCAGCTCCGGACTTAAAATAATCAACAAGTTTTTCAATTTCATCTTCTACGATCTTAGCTCTTTCATCTAAACCGATAAAGTCAAAGCTCAAGCCAATCATCCGGGTGAAGATTTTCAGCACAGCTTTTGATGCTTTAGGATTTTCAATCTGAATCGCGTACAAAGGAATCTCGGCTAAAAAGCAAAACCCTTCGATTTTGCGTTCTTTAGCCACGCTAAGCAATAAACCGTTTAAGCCGCTAATCTGGCCCACGCGCATCAGCTTTACATTCAGAGGATCAAGTTCCCTGGATAAACGCTTATCAGTGACTGTGGCCCAGACTCTTGATTGCTGAGTATGGTCAATCGGTGAAGGCATGGAGGCAAAGGTAAACACGCGCTTAACTTTAAACTCCGCGGCCACATCAAGCACTAAATTAGCATAGCTATAGCCTTTTTCCAAAGAAGGTTGCGCCTCGCAAAGAAAAAGAATGATATCATGCCTGCCTTTAGTATTTTTCCAATAATAGAACTTGCCTGTAGGCAGGCGGGTTTTTTCCACCTGACCGTCAATAATCCAAGCTTCATGCGGGTGAAAAAAACCTTTCGCGCTGATTTCAGCAAATTCCACAGGATTAAGCTGCTCCCACAAATACTCAACAGCCCGCGCGGCAACATTCCCCATCCCCGGCCATGCGGCAATCAGAAACGGACTTTTCAGTCTTGGTTTTTTAAATAATTTTATTGTTTTGTTTTTCATATAATGTATACATTACTACAAACAAAGCAGACAGTCAACTTGAAAATTTACGCTAAAAAGCAGAATATTTTTATCTTTATAGCTGATATGATGATATGTCTTCTTCCCTGCTCAAAATAAATCACTTGTCCGGGAAAAAGCTTGAGTAAATAGTTGATACATGTTATAAAAGTAAGGTATCCAAACCGAAAAATTTGTTTAAGGAGGCTTTATGGCAGAAACACTGGGCAGCTTGGTTGATAAACTAACCATTAAATCAATCCGCGAGTTTTATTTAAATAAAAGTATTAAGGAAAAAGATCCTAAATTTTCGCTTAAACAGCTTAAGGAAAAACTAAGCTTATTAAAGAAACAAAAAGAGATCCAGCTGCGGGAAATCGATGATTTTATTAAAATGGCTTTAAACAGCAAAGTTATTTTAAGAGAAGAAAAAATAAAACTCTATAATCCGCTCAAAGATATGAATAAAATCGGCAGCAATCCTAAGCTTTCCCAGGCAATTGAAGGCTTATCTCGGAAAAACATTGAACTCTGGCATTTAGAAGATGAAGCCCGGAGAACTGATGTTAGTTTGAATTTTATTGGCAAAATTAAAAAAAAGATCGACCCGACCAATCAGCAAAGAAATGACTTTATTGATAAGATTGACGAATTATTCGAGATTGAAATTAAAAAAATAACCAAAACAAAACGCAAAAAGTAAATTCCTGCTTGATGCTTTTTAGCTAATCAATGACAAATCATAAAACTGGTTTAGACCTGCTGCCGGATAATCTTAAGGCGGTTTTAACTCAGAACAATATCAGCAGTTTATATCAGCCGCAGATTGAAGCTCTGGAAAATGGCCTGCTCAGCAAGCAGAATATTGTCCTGGCCATGCCTACTGCCTCAGGAAAAACCCTGATGGCGGAACTGGCAATGCTTAAAACGATTTTTTCCAAGCAAGGCAATTGTCTGTATATTGTCCCTTTGCGCGCGCTGGCTTCGGAAAAATTTGAAGAATTCACCAAAAAATACACTTCCCTTGGACTGAAAATCGGAATTGCCACTGGTGATTTTGATTATGCTTCCAAAGCTTTAACGGAAAATGATATTTTAATTGCCACCGCGGAAAAAGTTGATTCCCTGCTCCGCCAGATTCCGGATGATTTATGCGCTAAACTCGGCTGTGTGATCATTGATGAAATTCATTATATCGGCGATCCGCATCGCGGCCCAACTTTAGAAACCGTGATCACCCGTTTGCAAAGCACAAATTCTAAATTAAAAATCGTAGGTTTAAGCGCCACAATTGCCAATGCCCAGGACATTGCGGATTGGCTGAATGCCCGGCTGGTATCGAGCTTCTGGCGTCCGGTGGATTTAAAAGAAGGCGTTTACTGTCAAGGCACAGTTAAATTCGCGGACGGCACTTCCAAAGAAATCAGTTTAGAACATACTAATGATGAAATGGCGGCCTTAGCAATTGACTGCGTCAAAGACAATGGCCAGGCTTTAGTGTTTGTTAATACCCGCCGCTCAGCTCAGGCTGAGGCCAGAAGAATTGCTAAACAAATGCGCCAAGCATTAAGTCATGAACAGAAAATCGCTTTAAGTGATCTAGCACAGCAAGCCGCTAAACTCAGTTCTGAAAGCACAACTTTAGGCAAACAACTCTGCGACTGCATGAAAGACGGCGTAGTATTTCATCATGCCGGCTTAAATCCTGAACATCGCAGACTGGTCGAAGATAATTTTAAAAACAATACAATCAAAGTGATCTGCGCTACTCCGACTTTAGCTGTGGGCGTGAACCTTCCCTCCCGGAGAGTAATTATCCGCGGACTTTACCGATATGTTTCCGGAGCCGGGATGAAACCAGTCAGTGTCATGGAATACAAGCAAATGAGCGGACGCGCCGGACGGCCTCAATACGATACTTATGGTGAGGCAATTATCTTTGCTAAAAGCAAAAAAGAACAAGGCGATATGTTTAGTAATTTTATCTTCGCGGATGCTGAACCGATTCAATCATATCTGGGCAATGAAAGTTCTTTAAGAGTCCATCTCTTGGCTTCCATTGCCACCGGGTTTATTACCAGCACTGAGAGCGCTTTTGAATTTGTAAATAAAACCTTTTTCTCGCATCAGAATAAATTATATGACTTAAGTGAAATGATCATTGAGATTATCAGCTTCCTCGAAGCCGAACAGATGGTCACAGTTGAAAACCATCAGATCACAGCCACTAATTTTGGCCAGAGAATCAGCAGATTATACATTGACCCAATCAGCGCGGTATTGATCCGCGATTGTTTAAAGAACATGGCCTCTCCGATAAATCCTTTGAGCGCGCTCTATCTGATCTGCTCGGTGCCGGACATGATGAACCTGTCTTTGACCAAAGCGGATATTGAAAAAGTCGTGCCTTACGCGGATACGCACAATGCTTTATTTGAACTGCCAATTCCATTTAGCGGTGATTATACGAATCATTTAAAAAAAATTAAAACCGTCTGGCTGATCAGCCGCTGGATTGAAGAAGAAAAAGAAGATTCCTTGTGTAATTTCTTTGGCACCGGACCTGGCGATATTCATCGATTTATGGATACTGCTGACTGGATGCTCTATTCCACCATTGAACTGGCTAAATTATTTAAAATTCCCAAAACCAAACCCTTGTATGATCTAAGAACCCAAGTGCGCTATGGAATTAAAACTGAATTGCTTGAGCTGATTAATCTAAAAGGCATTGGCCGCGCCCGAGCCAGGAATTTATTTGATAAAGGGTTTAAAACCACCGCGGATTTAGCCAAAGCCCCGCTTACCGCTTTACAAAAAGTAGCAATGATCGGTAAAGAAATCGCTCAGAGCATTAAACAGCAGACTGATAAGCTGGGAATGAATAGCTAGCGCTAAGTCACAAGGAAAAAGCCAAGAGCTAATAGCTAATGACTTATAGTAAAAATTCATAACTCTTAATTCATAACTACTTTCTCGTCCTTCATCCTTCAACTACTTTTTTATTAATTAGTTTTTAAACTCAAGGATGATGTTCGATTGAAACAATCGATATCAGGTCTTAAAGTCATTGATTGAAGTATTTGTTAATATTTCAAATTTTTTGATCAGCTTTCCCAAAGTAACTCTATTTTTAGTATCAAGTCAGGCCGTGCCCATTTGCTTAAAATCTTCGCTTATCTTCATCATTACCTCCCAGTTACTATTGTTTACTATTTAAGCATACAATTTTGTGGGAAAAATATCAAGTGGGCTTTTGTTCTTTTTACTCCATGAACTGTTTTAGACCCGCTAACCCGTTAACTCGAGGACTATTTCTTCTTCACGATAACCTTCTTTAATTGATGAACCGCTTGTTTATGCTTATCATTTCCCATCTTTGCTAAATTGGCTAATTTCCATCTAACCGCCGGCATATCCTGAGCGCCATTAACACCCAAGAGATCCCACTTAGGGTCTTTTTCTTTAAACGACACAAGGAACACGCGCTCATCATCGGTTATTCGCTTGTTGATTTCTTCAATCAAGGTTTTTCTAACACTCAGCAATTCTTCATACTTCACCTCAAAAGAAGTCATTCCCAGAAACTCCTTTTCAAAAACCGGCTTCATGTCTTTTAAATTCGGCGACAATAGCTCCGAGATCGGACGATTATGACTTATAAGATAAACCAGGAAAGACTTCCGAACTTGTTCAGTGATGCCTTCGTTTTTAAGAAGCAGCATGATATCAAAAATATCCCGAGGATGCTGCCTATCAATAGCCGCGCATAACCAGATTCGGTTCAATCTTAACAATCGCGCTTTGCCTCTTAACAAAGAGTTTTGTGATAAATCCGCCCGGCGTCTCTGTTTTCTCTTCTATCCACACTGATGGCATACCCAAAGAGATGCGCCTTGATATCAACCTTAATTGTTCACTGATGGCATTTATAGTCTCCTCGCGGGAACTGATACGTAAATAAGTCAGGTCGATGTCCACGGAAAGACGCGGCATATCACGCACAAAAAAATTGATTGCGGTCCCGCCGTGCAAGGCAAAATCAGTATCTTTAGTCATTTACGGGAGGATTGATATCAGAAGGTCCGCTTGCTGATGAAATAAATTTTTATTCATAATCTCCGCTCATCTTGAAACAACTATTTTATATTTGCTATCATAGTGTCCGTCATTACAAAGGGACCTCTTCCCTGTTCCAAAATTAACTTTTTCAGGATTCAATTTCTTAACCCACGCGTGATTATGTTTCTCAGCTAAATACATAAATAATCTCTTCGCCTTAACTGAGCCGCATTTTTCTAAAAGTTCCTGAACCATCCGAGGCCGAAGTGTAGTAAGCCCGGACATTATCTGATCCAGCTCATCAAAAGATTCCCGGATAGGCACATCGTAGCACAATTCTACAACTGCTCTTTCGGCCGAAGATATCTTGATCTCATAATTGCCGAAATTAAATGTAGTAAGCCCCAATTCTGTATTTTCCCCGAACAGGCCGGTCATCACATAACGGACAACGGCTTCCCATTTGTAATTTTTAAACCATCTGGGAAGTTTCTCGTTTTTAGCCCCAAAGAGAACTATCTTTGCTTGTTTTAAGTTTGCCGGAAGATAATGAGCGCCCCCATGTAATTCAAGAGCGGTTTTCCCCGCTGGATGAACAGACATATTTAACTGTCTCTGCAGTGTATAAAGTCCGCCGCTCCAGTCGAGGCTTTCTCCTGACCGTTTAAAAGCTCCTTGGCCTATCCGCTCTATCCATCCGCTTTTAACATACGTCCCGGCTAATTGACGATACACACCATGATCATTAAGCCAAGTAGAAACAGCAACAGTATTTCTAGGCCAGCTTCTAAGCAGATTGTTTAATATGCTTCTATTTTGTCTATCCATAATAGTCAATTTAGCACAATTTTAAACCAATGTCAAGAATTTTCCTAAAAATTCAATATTTAGAACACTGCTGTTTTGTAAATAAACACTAGACAATGAGGCATAATTTCAAACTATCATCAACTGTTACCGTTACCTTTAAAAAAGCGGGGCCACCCAAACCTAAGGCGCCCCTGATTGTAAGGAAATTAATTAGCTAATGGTCGATAGTCAAAAGCGTATTGAGTATTGCGTCGTACGTATTGCGCTACCAGTATTTCGTATCGGGCCGGGAGTATTGCGTTTAGAAATTAGTGCAATTAGAAATTAGAAATTTATTCTCTGTTTTCCGTCTTATGTTTTCCTAAGTCCTAAGCACCCAGCAATTTCTGCTTTAATTTTTTTTATTAATTCATCACTAAATATTATTGATAAATTTCCCTTCTATGTCCAATTTTGACAACTAATATCAATAATTGCTTTGATTTTATTCCATATATAATTCTATAATCCCCAACACGTAAGCGTCTTAAACCTTTCCATTTTCCAGAAAGCTGACTACCAAGATCAGAATTATGCTTGAGTTTTTCAATCGCAACAACTATACGCCGGCGTTCAGACTTAACGATCTTTGCCAAAGTTTTAGCTGCCTCTTTCTCAATCCTTATTAAGTAGATCATCTTTTATTTCTTCCCAGTCTAAATACTCGGTATTGGGATCAGTAAATTTTTCTAATGCAATAGCATTATCAGCCAATTCATTTACATAGTGAGAAATTGCTTCTTTAATCAACCATGTTTTAGGTCGATGGATATGAGCAGCAACTGCTTCCAGTTTTTTATGTAAAGCCGCGTCTAAGCGTACTGATGTAGGTTTTATATCATGTTTCATAATAATTCTCCCTTGTAGTCTTCTGTAGTAAAGTATACTACAAATCATCCAAAATTGCAATATTACTCATATTGGTTATCGGATTTACGAGTTATCGAGTTGTAAGACACAAAGTCAAAGGTCAAATCTTTTCCTAATTCCTAACTCCTCCCTATGTGCTCTCAACTTTTTGCTTTTTGCTTTGGCCATCAGCCATCAGCTATTTAGCTGCAAGCTAAATCCTGTTTCAGAACTGTTTTAGCTTTGCATCCTTCGGTTTTACGCTTGTCTTGTCCGCTATACGCTATGCTGCTTTTTATTCTTTGGCTTTCGCTGCCAGGATCCTGAAAAATTTTTACTCTTAGCAGCAGGCTTGCGGCCATTGCTTACAATCCGACTAGGTCTACCTTTATGCGGTAAAGGTCGTGATGCCTCACCCTTAGCAGACTCAGCCGCCTTAGAATGAAAATCATGACTACGATCAACCGGTATTACCATCCGCACCATCTTTTCGATCGCGCGCAAACAATCACGTTCCGGCCCTGAACAAAATGAAACCGCGTC
This sequence comes from Candidatus Omnitrophota bacterium, assembly GCA_018817585.1. Classification (GTDB taxonomy): domain Bacteria; phylum Omnitrophota; class Gorgyraeia; order B26-G9; family B26-G9; genus JAHITE01. The sequence goes on along the minus strand of JAHITE010000041.1, from coordinate 3,262 downwards.
GCCGTCAGTACCGGCCCGGGCTGTACGCCCAATCCGATGCACATAAGTCTCCGGAGTTAGCGGCAGATCATAATTGATCACATGTGAAATCAAAGAAACATCAATTCCCCGAGCCGCGATATCAGTAGCAACTAAAACCCGAACCTCGCCTTGTTTAAACTTAGCCAGAGCTCCAGTGCGTGCGCCTTGGCTTTTATTGCCATGAATCGCAATCGCATTTATATTAAGCTGCAGTAGCCGCTTGACAACCCGATCAGCGACAAATTTCATCTGCACAAAAACCAATACTCTACTTAAATGTTTAGCCTCTAAGAGCTGTGCCAAAAGCAGATCCTTATTATTTTTATCCACAAAAAATACTTTCTGAGCAATCCGTTCTACTGTTAGCTGCTCAGGAGTAACACTGACAAAAACAGGATTATCTACGATCGTTTTCGAAAGCTTGACCACTTCCGGTTCCATCGTGGCTGAGAAAAAAAGTGTCTGACGTTTTTGGGGAAGCTTAGCAACAATCCGCTTGACATCATGAATAAAACCCATATCCAGCATTCGATCAGCTTCATCTAGAACAAAAATCTCAGTAGCATCCAATTTGATATGGCGTTGATTCATCAGATCCAGCAGACGTCCCGGGGTAGCAATAACAATTTCCACGCCACGCGCCAGTGCCCGCACCTGAGGATCCTGTCCAACACCGCCAAAAATAACCGTATAAGGAACTTTTAAATATCGTCCATATTTTTTTACACTATCACCGATTTGCGCGGCCAGCTCACGAGTTGGAGCTAAAACCAACACCCGAGTTTTCCCTCGCGCCTGATGGCGCGGATTTTTCGCCAAACATTGCAAGATCGGCAAAACAAAAGCAGCTGTTTTTCCAGTACCGGTCTGCGCACAGCCGATCAGATCTCTGCCGCTAAGAAGATGCGAGATCACTTGCTCCTGTATCGGTGTGGGTGTGTGATAACCGCTGTCAGATACCGCGCGCTGCAGCTCAGGCATAAGCAGAGTAAATGCTCCACTCGCTAAAATATCAGGATGTGACAACTTATTGTTAAGTTTATTCATATTCTCCTTTGTGTTTTTGGCTTTAGTCATTTGAGTTTATTTAGAGTTTACCTAAACGATAAGACTTGAAATATTTTTTATAATTTACAGCCTATAGCTTAAAGCTTACGGTTTACAGCATATTCAGTGTTTTACTCATAACATTATTTCACTTTTTTTGTAAAAGATTAAAAGGAGTATAATAACTTAAAGAATATTTCTTTGAAAAATCAATCCCCAATTGACATTTAGTCCAATATAGTCCTAAGCATAGAGTTATTAATATAATACTAGTTAAAATTACCTTTTTCATTGCTTTATTGTAGCAAATATATGCTATAATGCAATCTATCCTACAAAAAACATTATATTTTCTAATAATATTTTTTTGTTTGTTTAATCCCAAGACAGTTTTTAGCCCGGATGTATCAAAAAATAATTATCGACATAGCGTTTAAATCTATGGTGATTTTCACTCTTTATCCGCGCATTAGGTATTTTTTAGGCCATCGCAATACTAACCTGATTATTATTGGTAGCTGATGTTTGTTTCTCAGGACGGTTCATCAAAAATGCCTGTCCAGGTTTAGGGTACATTTTCCACATTTTTCAAGGGTTTTCCAAGGGTCCTTCGCTGGTACTTCCAAGGTACTTCCAAGGATATTTTTCTATTGACATAGCTTATAAATCATGTTATTATTTATCAATGTTAAACTTTAATTTTAATAATTTAAGAGGGAGGAAAAAATGAAAAAAGCAACTTTTTTGGTTGTATTATTGGCTGTTGTTTTCGCAAGTATTTTAGCTATTCCGAATAACGCTTGTGCTGGTTTTTCTTTTGATGAGATAAAAATGGTAGATAGTTATTCAAGTGTTAATGGACAAAATGAATTTGCCTTAGACGAGACGCCATGGCTTTACTTAAAGCTTCCGGAAAATCAACTTAACAGTCCATTCGCGGATCAGAATTTTATTTTTTCATACTGGCAATCCCCGCAGTATACAATGAATTATGAACCAGGCATTATCAGTGGTGACCGTGAAATTTGGCTTTCCCTAGCATCATGGGACAGTATCCCTAATGCTGAAAAACAAGGCGATTGGAATGTATACGCGAATTTTGGCGGCGCTGCCGGTGTGGGAAATGGGACAACTAAGTTCACAGTTAACCCTGAACCAATATCCATGATTTTATTTTTATTTGGCGGCATGCCGCTTGCAGCGAGCTTATATCGCAAGAAAAAGTTAGTTATGAACGTTTAAAAATATTTCTATTAATAAAAAAAGGCATCAACAAAATAATGTTGATGCCTTTTTTTATTGCTTAAGTTTTATATCTTACGTCTTTTATCTTATAGCTTAAGTCTTACAGCTTAAAGCTTTTCACTTTTTCCTTTTCCTCTTATGCTTCCACCTGTCCTCCATAGCCTTCCTGACCTTCGAAGTCTTGACGAAGTAGGTGGCGAAGGAGGATCTGCGTTCATCTGCGGTTAATTTATCTTTCTACCAACCTTTTTCAGGATAGCACAGTGTCTATTCGTGCCTTCCAAAAATATACGCTTGATCTTTATCAGACATCTTATAAGAAATATCCTTAATAAACCTCTGGGCAAGACTAATCGCAGCTTTAGGATTACCCTCCGTAACCGGAATATCCAATCGCATCATCAATCCTTGCTTCTCTTTATTCAATAATGAAAACCACAACTGCTTTATCTTCTGCTCGGTCCAATCAACTCTCTTTTCATTGATTACCATCCAATACACCAATACAAAACCAGCATCTCCTTTTAAAGCAAGAATTGTTTTCGCCTTAAATTTACCATTAGGGATATCAAACCGCGTATCCTCAAGCTCTTTTATTTTATACCCGGAACTGCCGAAACACACCTTCGGGTGATGAAAGTTTCCAGCGTCTAAGATAATAAAAAGCAGGCTGTCTCCAGCCCTTGTCCCATAAACCCGCGCGAAGATATCACTGATAAAATTATACCGATCATCAGCCCGCTGGTTTATCGAATCGCTCGCGTCTTCGCTTCTCCAGTCACTCAAGGAATATGGAATATTCAGCTTGCCCAAAATATCCGGGCTTATATACTTCGGCTTCGGCAGCCCAAAACAAATCAGTATTGTAACCAGCAGTAAGAATATTGTTATATATTGTCTTTTCATAATAATAAATAAAGGTTAAAGGTTAACGATTTAAGGTTAAAGT